>DATNRD010000722.1:0-5925 GCA_036703665.1 Candidatus Obscuribacterales bacterium | reverse complement strand
TCTTCTGACTAACCCGAATGGATTTGCGAATTGTATCACTCCGCAGCCCCTCATAGCGAGCGTCAAAGAACGAGTTGCCCTGGTGCCGGCTCCGTCATTCGATGGCCCCGCCTCTGATCCACGTAAGGTCTCGGCGGCGCGCGGGCAAGTCCAATTAGCCCTGGCCTTCCCAAGCGGGACCAGACACCTGCTGCCAGCGCTTTCGGATCGCCTCATACTGTTCCGGTGGCAGCGGACCCTTCTCCACCAGTCTGGCATTCTCCAGCCAGCGTCCCGGTTTTGTTGTGCCGACAATGGCTGTGTGCACGCCGGGTACGCTGAGCGTGAAGCGCAGGGCAATTTCTACTGAGCGCTCCGGGTCGCCATCAATGAAGTCGTACTTGAGCTCCTGCAGGCGTTCCCAGTATGGTTGCACGTATTCGTTTTCCGGCCTGCTGCCTGTACGCCAGGCTGCGTTCGCTATGGGACGTTTGGCGATTACACCCATGCCCCTGTCCCGAGCAAGAGGCAGCGTTAAGTCAATGGCCTCCTGGTCGGCGATGCTGATTGAAGTTTGCAGGGTGTCGAAAACGCCGCATTCAATAGCGTACTTGGCTGCTTCTCCGTCGCCGCTGTAACCGATGAATCTGGTTTTCCCATCCTGCTTCGCTTTTTGCAGAGCGCGGATGGCCTCTTCTCTCCCTAATGTCTCCAGCGAGCAGCTGTGCAATTGGACGAGATCCAGGTAGTCGGTCTGCAGGCGCTTCAGGCTGCGCTCGATGCAGGCAAGAATTTCGTCGTACCTCCAGCGCGGCTCGTAATAGGTCTCCCCGTGACCGCATTTTGTAAAGAGGTAAACATCCTTGCGGCGATGCGAGACTGCTGTGCCAATCATCTCCTCGCTGTCCCCGTAACATTCTGCTGTGTCGATGACGTTTAAGCCCGCATCCAGAGCTCCGTTCAGCAACTCCGTGACAGTCTGAGCGGATATGCCCTGCAAGCCGATCTCTGCGCCTCCGAAGCCAAGCGCGCTTACGTGCATGCCGGTTTTTCCCAAGACCCGTTTCTCCATGCTGCCTCCTTGCAGGTACTTGTAAGCTTAAATGTGAAATTGCGCTGCGCGTCCCGGCTTCGTCTTTTGACGTTTTTCCTGAGCGAGACAGATGTTTCGCACCGGGGAGTTGTGCAGCGTTACAGCCTGGTTTTGACCCGGCAACGAGAACCCCTATTGTCGCATAGTCGCATATTGGTTACCGGGCGTGCCCGGCCCCCCTCATCTGGACTGTTCTTCGGGAGACGGGCACCCGAGCCTGAAATTTGCAAATCTGTTATGTTGAATTCAAAATCCTTCCTCACGGGTGGTGTTTATGCGCCGCAAGCTTTGTGTGGCTGTTAGCCTGTTTGTCGCGTTTTCAGGCAACTGGTCCCTTGTCGCTCGGGCTCAATCTTCTGCAAGCCCAGAAACGCGACTGGCACAATTCGAGGTCATATTGTTCGGAAGCTCGCGCAGTGCAGAGCCGCTAGAACAGCGGCTTCAGGCTCTGGAAAGCAACGTTTTCGGGCAACCGAAAAGCGGCTATGTTGCCGCGCGGCTGGATGCAATTGGGCAGATCGTCCAACCAGGTTCTGCCAGCACTTTCATGCCTCCCCCTGCTCCCGGGCTCGACGCGACCGGTAGCACGGCGGACGCGCCTCCAGAAATCGAGCACAAGCACCCACCGGTGGATGCCTCCCCGGCCGAGACGGCCCAGCTGTCCGATCTCCTCAGGCAGGGGGTTGACAGGTTCAAGCAGGGGCGACTCGATGAGGCGGAGCAGTCTTTCCATCGGGTGATTGACCACGACCGCAACAACGTGCACGCTCTCTACAACCTTGGCGCTATTGCCGAACAGCGTGGCGAGCTTGCGGATGCGCACAACTACTACAGCCTGGCGCTGGGCATCAATCCTGCAGACAGGCAGATTGAAGCAGCGCTGAACGAAGTCTCTCGGGAGCTGTCTGAGCGCCAGGCTTCTCTGAGCGCCCGGGGCAACGGTGCGCGTACTCGCCCGGCTGATTCACAGGCGCAGGCAGAACGCGAGTTTGCCCTTTCGGCCGAAAGGACGCGTCGGGAGCAGCAAGCTCTTCGCGAGCAACAAGCGCGCCTGGCCGGGCAGGCGCGTCGAGAGCAGAAGGCGCGTCAGAGGCCTGCCGTCCCGGTCATTGGAATACCGCAGGTCAGCTTCACCAGCGGCCGACGGAGTGGGGGTTCGTTCCTGAGGTCTGCCGCCGGTGTGGCGCGGGCTGGGACGAGGTTTGGACTGACTGCCGCGGCAATTCATTGCCCGAAGTGCCGGCGCGCGATCATGGGTGCTCAATGGCTAGATATTTTCGGCGTCAGACCGAATTTACGCTAAATGCCGGGTATGTTTTGAACAGGCAGGGCAAGAAGGGCATGCGTGCAATCGACCGACAACTGCAAAGATGCCGGCGACTATCCGTCCGTCCGGTCTTACTAGAGTCCCTGGTGGTCTGTCTCCTGGCGGGACTGGGCGGATTTGCGCCTGCCGCCGTGGGAGCCGAGGGGATGCCGCCAGCAACGCAGACATGGGCTTACAGTCCTGCCCCTGTTGTGCAGGCGAGCGGTGCAGCTACAACAGGTCCCTTGAGGATTGACCGCCCGCTGGGCGGATTCTCCCAGGATCGACTCACCGCTGCTTCAGCTACCTCCGATGAGGAGCCTGATTTCACGTCGGCAGAGCAGCAAGCACCAAGGTTTGCCCAGGTGCTCGATGGTTTCAGCGCCCGATGGCTGCACCGGCTAGGCACACCCGTTGCCTGTCGAATGGTGCTGTGTAATGGTTCTTGCGGTGATTCCGAGGCAGCCTGTGAGCTGACGACAGCGCTGCCGGAGTCCTCATCTGGCTGCCAGAACATGCCTGCCTGCGACATTGACGCCCCGGGGCCTTTCTCCTGCTCAGATGGTTCCGACTGGCTCGAGAGGGCTGAGCGCGAGCGTCATTGAGTGCAACTCGATGTCCGATTGCGCTGAATCGGTCCATCCCTGTTGGTTCACTGTCAGCCGGCGAATCGCATTCCCCAGGTTATGGACCAAAGGCGAGCGCAGTCAGCAGTGGATGCCTTCCTTTGTGTGGCTGGACGAGCGGCTGCTCGTCCAGGTCGGGGAAGACCGTGGACAGGCCGCCGGGGAGCAACTGCTCGCCGGCATAATTGTGGATGTCTCCTCCTGCCTGTACGAGCCAGCGGTGACGTCCTTGAATTCCGGCTGTCAATGGCGCCGATTAGCCGGGTGGCGGTCGAGGTACAAAAGCGTTGACTGAAAGAGTGTGTTATGCGCTTCGAGTTGACGCTCGCACAAAAAGGCCTTGTTCTTGTTGCGGTTCCGCTCATTTTCGAACTGGTATTTGTAGCTGTACTTGCTGGGCTGCTGCAACAGGCGGAATCAGAAATCCAACGCGCGCTCCGGTCGAAGAATGTCATTCAGGCGACCAACGATCTCATGCAGGATATATATCGGACCGCAGAGCTGCTTGCTGATCTCGACCTGTCCAGGGTCGGAAAAATGGAGAAGATGCTGACCGGTCTCATTGACAGAACGGGAGTGGAGACCAAACGGCTGCTCGATCTCGTCAAGGACAACCCGCATCAGACGGAGATAGTAATGAACGTGGAGCGGGCAAGGTTGCAGGGCCTTTCCATGCTTGCCCATGCCCGCCGCGTGGCCAAGGAGCGCTCCATTTTCCAGGCCATGGAGGAGTTCAAGCGTGCCCGACGGACTCTCGAGCCTTCCGTGAGAAAGGTTGCAGGCTCGCTGCTGAGCCTAATTGAGGAAGAGAAGAAGATTGAGGCGCAGATGCCCAAGATCCAGGCGGAATCCAGGCGGAAGGTTGTGCTCGTTCTGGGAGCAGGAGTGTTGTTCAACATTCTGCTTGCGGTTTCTCTGGCTGTTTATTTCAACAAAGGTACGGCAAAACGCCTTGCGGTGCTTGTGGACAATACCGTCCGATTGGCTAGAGGACAATCGCTCAATCCGCGCCTGCCGGGAAATGATGAGATCGCACGCCTCGATCGAGTTTTCAACGACATGGCTGAAGCCCTCATTGCTGCGGCTCGCAAAGAGCGCGCGATCGTAGAAAATGCACTCGACGTCATATGTTCTATTGATGCGCAGGGTAAATTTACCGCGGTCAGTCCCGCTTCCATGAGTGTGTGGGGCTACAGACCCGAGGAGCTGATCGGCGCCAGGTACATCGACTTGGTCGCCGACGAAGACAAGGACGCCACCACGCGAACCTTCCAGCAGATGATGAACAGCCAGGCCAAGATCACATTCGAGAACCGGGCGTGTCGCAAGGACGGAGCGCTTGTCGACCTGCTCTGGTCGATGCACTGGTCCGGCGCTGAGAGTTCAGCGTTTTGTGTGGCACACGACATGACGGAAAGAAAAAACATCGAACGCATGAAACAGGAGTTTCTGGCGATGGTGAGCCACGATCTCAGAACTCCACTTGCGTCGCTGCAGACTTTTCTTTCGTTGCTGGGCACCGGGATGTATGGCAGGCTTTCGGAAAGCGGGCAGGATAGCTTATCTCTGGTCGACCAGGATATAGGCCGGTTGATAAGGCTGGTTAATGATCTGCTCGATATTGAGAAGATGGAGACCGGCAAGCTGGAGCTTGCCCGGGAAGACACGTCACTCTCTTCGATAATAGAAAGATCAGTACAGTCGGTAGCGTACCTGGCAGACCGGAGAAACATCAAACTCGATGTTCAAGCGACAGACGCTCACGTGCATGCCGATGGCGATCGTATTGTGCAGGTCATCGTCAATCTCCTTTCCAATGCCATCAAGTTTTCGCCGAAGGGCGGCTCGGTAAAGGTGGTGGTCGATGTCCGGCCTGACTGTGCGGAGGTGCGAGTCATGGACAAGGGGCGCGGCATACCGGACAAGTTTAAGAACGCCATCTTTGAACGCTTCAAGCAGGTCGATCCTTCCGATGCAACGGAGAGGAGGGGAAGCGGGCTCGGCCTGGCAATCTGCAAGGCCATCGTGGAGGCTCATGGCGGCACTATCGGGGTGGAAAGCAAGGAAGGTGCGGGCAGCACCTTTTGGTTTCGCATTCCGCATGGGAAAATGGAAGCGCACGTACCCATTGGAGATTCGGAGATCAACACGCGATCGTGATTGCGATGGCATCGGCTGTCAGTCATGGTAGCCGCAACCCTGCCGAGAATAAGCATAAGTAGGGTAAGCAAATGGCAAAGATCCTGCTCATCGAAGATGATCCCGCGCTCGGCCGCATGGTCAAAGATTGGCTCACCTTCGAGCATCATCTGGTCGAGCTCTCTGCCGACGGCGGCGAGGGATGGGACAGGTTGCAGGTTTATGAGTACGACCTCCTTATCATTGACTGGGATCTCCCGGAAAAATCAGGGCTGGAAATTTGCCGGGAGTTTCGTGCGCAGGGAGGCACGACGCCAATATTAATGCTCACGGGCAAGCGCTCGATCAGCGATAAGGAATCTGGTTTTGATGCGGGAGCCGACGATTATCTAACCAAGCCTTTTCACACCAAGGAGCTTTCTGCCAGGGTGCGGGCCTTGATCCGGCGCAGTGAGCGCTTTCTGGGGAACATTCTCAAGCATAAGAATCTGGTGCTCGACCCGGTCGCTCGCACGGTCAAGCGCGACGGCAAAGATGTGGATCTCTTGCCAAAAGAATTCAGCCTGCTGGAGTTTCTCATGAGGCATCCAAACCAGGTGTTCAGCGCCGAGGCACTGCTGTCGCGAGTATGGTCTACGGATTCGGATGCCGGCGTGGATGCGATCACCACGTGCATCAAGCGCCTGCGCAAGAAGATCGACGTGCAGGGGAATCCGTCGGTTATTCGCACGGTTCACGGCGTCGGCTACCGGCTGGATTGAGCGGCCGTACATTCAGGACAC
>DATNRD010000721.1:0-7165 GCA_036703665.1 Candidatus Obscuribacterales bacterium | reverse complement strand
GTTCGCTTGCTGGGAGATGAAGCTGCTCAAGCGAATGTAGCCGAGGTCCCTGTCCAGCATCTTGACTGTCTGCACGGCCTTGATCGGGATCTCGGCCCTTACGATGGGTACCTTCAACTTCTGCTTGCTGCGCAAGATCGTGAGAACGACCTGGGTGTTTATCGGCCCTTTTATCTGGCGCGCTGCCTCCTCCACCGACAGTCCCTTGGTTGACTTGCCGTTGATCTCGGCAATCTCGTCAGCGGGCATGAGTCCGGCCTTTGCAGCCGGCGTGCCCTCGATTGGCGCGATTACAATAATCTTGTTGGTTTTATCCAGCCCGATTTGCACCCCTATGCCGTAAAGGTGGGCATCAATTTGAGACTTCTCGTCATCGAAAGCTTCGCGGTCGAGGAAACGCGTGTAGCGGTCGCCGAGGCTGGCCAGCATGGTCTCGATTGCCTTGTGCGAATCTTCCAGCGTCTTGAGTTTGCCGTCGTAGCGGTGCTGCCAGCGTGCCCAGGATTGACCGTTGTAGGTCTGGTCGTAGTAGTCCTCCTTGATCAACTGCCAGACTCTCTGGTAGAGCTGTTCAGGCTCAATCGACTGCCCGCCGAATACCCGCTGAACGATGCGAACAGGGCGTGAAGTCGGCGACAAAGCCCCGCCGTCCGCGATGAATTCAGTTCCCCCCAGCGCTACCGAAAGAAGTAAAGGTGCTGCAAAAAGTAATGTCCACCACATCTTGTTTGCCATCAGGAAATGCCTTCAACAGTATGGCAGGCGGCTGAGCGAGCTGTCCGAACTTGCGGCTCCAGGGGCGCACAGGATGCCCTTCCACAGTTATCCGCTCATTGGGCAGGTTGTCCGCTCCTGTCGTCCTTAGCCATCACTCCGGCTGCAATCTTCCCGATGGTCATCATACCAAGCGGAGTGAGGTGAGCGCATCGGGCGAGCCGCAGTGACATGACCATTGTACCCATCTCAGGCGCTGTCTAGACAGGGCTGGCGCGCTCTGGCAGGGGTGGCGCCGTTGCCAGAACCGGGGTGCTACTATAGGTGACCCGTCGCGACGGGTTTGTGCCCAGGAGTTTTTCAGGAGAGCGCCCCAAGTGGAGAAATCACTGGCAGACATTGGTATCTTTGGTGGTTCCGGCTTTTACAAGTTGCTCGAGTCCGCTGAAGAAAAGGCAATCGAGACGCCCTACGGCCCGCCCAGCGACAATCTCGTGCTGGGAACCATGGCCGGCAAACGCGTTGCCTTTCTGCCGCGTCATGGCGCCCGGCACCAGCTTCCACCACACCGAATCAATTACAGGGCCAACATCTGGGCGATGAAGGAGGTGGGCGTAAAGCGGCTCATATCTCCTTGTGCGGCCGGCAGCCTGCAAAAACACGTGGCGCCCGGGCATTTCGTCGTCTGCGATCAGTTTGTCGACAGAACATCCGGACGAGCCGACACATTCTATGACGGACCGATCTCCACCCATGTATCGTCCGCCGACCCCTACTGCCCGGAGCTGCGCCAGCTCGCGGTGGCGGCCGGGCAGGCCTGCGGCATCACCATGCATCGCAGCGGCACGGTCGTGGTCATACAGGGGCCCCGCTTTTCCTCCAAGGCCGAGTCCAGATGGTTTACCTCCATGGGCTGGGAGGTGATAAACATGACCCAGTATCCGGAGGTGCACCTGGCCCGCGAGCTCGAGATGTGCGTCGTGAACATCTCGCTTATCACCGATTACGATTCCGGCCTGGTGGGGGACGTGGAGCCCGTCTCGCATAGTGAGGTCATGAAGGTGTTCACGGACAACCTGAGCAAGCTGCAGGCGTTGCTCGTGAAACTGCTTGACACTATTCCCGATGCCCGGGATAAGTGTGGTTGCGCGCGGGCGCTCGAGGGGGCGCGCATAGTTTGATGCGGGAACGCAGCTGGATTTTTGCCGTCAAGAACCATTACGGCTGTTGAGGTTGCCGGGCGCGCATCGCTCGTGCGGTGATATGCTAAACGGTTGAGCGCATAGGCGGTTGCTGGTTGGGCGGCCGGTTGGCTGTCAAGGCAAAGCCGGCTTCCCGGACCGGGTTCGGGGCTAAGCGCCCGCTTCGACGGTCGTCGCCAAAGTTTACCGGAGACCCTGGAGACTGATATTGCTCGCGCATGGTGCTTCTAACCCTCAATCAGATTGTGGCATTGCTGGGTCTTGCGCTGTCTCTGGCGGTCTACTCATTGTTGACCAAGTTCGGCGTACCGGAAAAGATCCGCTGGGGTGCCGCCATTCTTTCCATTCTGGTGGTGGCCATATTCTGGTCGGCCGTCCAGTTGGGAGCCGAGGATGAGGATGAAGAATAGAACCTGGCTTATCGTGTGCTTGTGTTGGCTGGCGGCGGCGACTGCCGTTTGCGCGGAAGCTCAATGGAAGAAGCCGCTTATTCCCGTGACAAAGGACTTCACCCTGGCCAACGGCTTGCGGGTTGTCGTCTCTGAAGATCACTCGGTGCCCGTTGCTGCCCTTGCCCTTGTCTACGACGTCGGAGCGCGCAACGAGCAGAAGGGTCGTTCGGGATTCGCGCACCTGTTCGAGCACATGATGTTCGAGGGTTCGGAGAACGTAGGCAAGACGGAACACTTCAAGTACGTGGAGAGTGCCGGCGGCAGCGTCAATGCCTCAACTCATCCGGATTTCACCGACTACTGGGAGAAACTGCCCAGCAATCAAATAGAGCTTGCCCTGTGGCTGGAGGCTGATCGCATGCGGTCTCTCAAGGTGACCCAGGAAAACTTCCGCAACCAGCTCGAGACGGTCAAAGAGGAGAAACGCTCCCGCATAGACAATCAGCCCTACTCCCCGTCGTACATTACCTTTCAGGAAACCCTGTTCGACAACTGGAACAACGCGCACCCGACCATCGGCTCTTTCGAGGACCTCGAGGACTCCTCGGTGGAGGACGTCCGAAAGTTCTTCAAAACCTACTACGCTCCCAACAACGCGGTGATGGCCATTGTGGGCGATGTGGACGCAGGTCAAATCGAGAAACTGGTGCACAAGTACTTCGACAGCATTCCTGGCCAGCCGGAGCCTCCCAAACCGGACGTGGCCGAGCCGGTGCAAACCAAGCCCAAGAGGGTGACGGTCAAGGATGCGCACGCGCAACTGCCGGGCTTCTGGATCGGCTGGAAAGCGCCGGCGCGCCGAGAGCCGGACTACTACGCGCTCGGCGTTCTGGAGAATATCCTGTCGGCCGGCGACTCATCCAGACTATACCAGCGTATGGTCAAGGGCGATCAGGTGGCCCTGCGTGCCGACATGTGGTACGACGAGCGCCGCGGTCCCGGCGCTTTCTCGGGATTCGTCATGTACAAGCCGGGGAACACGGCCGACAAGGTGCGCGAGATCTTGCTGGAGGAAATCAACAAACTGAAAGCGACGCCGCCCACCGCCGAGGAGGTTGAGAAGGCAAAGAACCAAATTCTGCGCGGAGCCTTCGCGGCAAGCGGTCACAAGAGCCTGCAGCGCAGCCTGGGGCGGGCACAGCTGCTGGCTGAATACACGATGTTTTTCGGCGACCCCAAGTATCTGGATGAAGATCTCGAGAAATACATGGGCGTAACCGCCGAGGACGTGCAGCGCGTCGCCCGCAAGATTTTCACACCAGAAGGAATGACCGTCGTGGACGTGGAGCCGGCGCGTTCGAAGGCGGAGGCGCCGGCGGCAGGGCCCGGTGGCGCCGCGGTGCGATAAGGAGTGTTGGTGATGCCGAGGCTGGAACGGAATTGGTTGGCTGGGCTGTCGCTGGCGACCGTGCTGCTTATGTCGGTCTGGACGCCTGCGTCGATGATTGCCGCAACGGCCCCGGCCGGCGCGGAAGCCTCTGCTGCCGCGGATGCCTCCGCCGGCTCCGGCGCTGCGCCGGAGGCATGGCGCAAGAACCCCCCCGAGCTCCCGCCTCCCCGGCCGTTCAAGTTGCCGCCCGTGGCGACGTACAAGCTGGAAAACGGACTGACCGTACAGCTGGTGGAGGATCATCGCGTTCCCTTCGTGACAGTCTTGCTGGGTATAAAGGCCGGTTCGGCGATGGATCCGCAGGACCTGCGGGGGCTTGCCTCGATGACGGCAGACATGCTGACGGAGGGCACGAAGACAAGAACCAGCCGCCGCATAGCCGAAGAGGTCGACTTCATCGGCGGTGGGTTGAACGGCGCTGCGGACTATGACTACTCCGTCGTTTCCGGCTCGGCGCTGTCCAAATACACGGATAAGCTTTTCGATCTGGTATCGGATGTGGTGCTAAATCCGTCCTTCCCGGACAGCGAGCTCAAGCTCAAGAAAACCAATCTTATTCAAGAGCTGATCGTCAAGCGGAGCCAGCCGGAATTTCTCAAGGAGGAGCGCTTCCATCAGGTCGTCTTCGGTAACCATCCTTACGGGGTTGTAGCACCGACGCCTGAGTCGGTGGAGCGGATGAGTGTAGAGGCGCTCAAAGACTTTCATGCGCGGCACTTCCTTGCCAACGAAGCGGTCCTCATTGTCGTTGGCGATTTCCAGAGGCAGGCCATGAAGGATCTCATCTCCAGGAGCTTCGGCGCCTGGACGTCCGGGGCGCTGCCGGTCGGCAAGCTGCCGGAAGTTCCGAAACTAACCGGTCGCCGCATATACATGGTCGACCGCGCCGGCTCTGTTCAGGCTTCGATGAAGCTCGGCAATCTGGCGATAAAGAAGAAGGACCCGGATTACTTCCCGATGCTGGTGGCCAATCAGATACTGGGTGGCGCGGCTCATGCAAGGCTCTTCCTGAACATCCGTGAGCAGAAGGGATACACCTACGGCGCTTACAGCGGATTCGCCGCGCGCAAGGAACCCGGGGCGTTCGGGGCTGAAGCCGACGTTCGCACCGATGTTGTAGCGCCGGCGCTCCAGGAGTTCTTGTACGAGTTGGACAGGATACGCAACGTCCAGGTGACCGAGAAGGAGCTTCAAGACGCCAAGAATTACCTGAGCGGCTCCTTCCAGCTCGGGCTGGAGACGCAGTCCGGACTGGCTAACAGGTTGCTGGAAGTGCAAATCTATGAGTTGCCTGCCGACTACCTGGAGAAGTACACGGAGCAGGTGCTGGCCGTGACCAGCGACGATGTGCGCCGCGTTGCCCGCAAGGACATCGATCTGGACAATTTGACCATTGTCGTGGTCGGCGATGCTTCAAAGATCAAGCCGGATCTGCAGTACTTCGCCCCTGTGCAGGTCTTCGACACGAGCGGCAAGCCCGTCGGTTCCGCCACCGCCGGCAGTGCGGCCGGCGTCAAATAGTAGTGTGGCTGGGAGCGCCGGCTTCCGGATGCTGCTTCCGCTTTCATCTTGCAGTCGTACGGGCAGGGTTTATGCCCGCCCCGCCCGCTTTATGGACGGCCTACGGCTTGACTTGTGTTCGGGGGGATGCTTATGACCGCGTTCCAGTCGGCTTCTGGAACTTGCTCATGGCTTTCTGCCAGGCTTCCTTGAGATCCGAAAAGGCTGTCTGAGCTTCTGCGAACGCCTTCTCAAGACCCACCTGGAGCTCCATCCATGCCTCGCCGCTCGCTTGCTTGAGCTCGTCGAGCTTCTCTTGGGCGGCACGCAGTTTGGGCTCCAGCCCTTCCATCTGCTTGTAATACTGTATCTTCACTTCGGCAGTTTCTTTTTCAGCCCTGGCCTTCCATTTGGCGAACTCAGCTTCCCACTCGCGGAGCTGCGCCTCGAACCTTTGTTGATATGCTTCCTTCAATGCCATTGCCTTCCTCCTTGTCCCTTCAGGCACTGGCGCTGCCGATCTTGCTTGTTGCCTGATCTTCAGCCGCAATGCTGGGAAAGCGAATTTTTGGGTAGGGCGGAAAGACCCTCTGCTGGTGGCTTTCCGTGATCTATGGACGTCGACCCACTCAGTTGGTTCCTTTTGCCTGCACCCGCAGCGCCCGATCAGCCGCCAGTCTGGCGGCGGAGATGGCGGATTCGGCGGAGGGCAGTCCCGCCATGCTGTTGTGGGCCAGGATAACCGGACCGGTATCAAGCGCCTGAAGCTGGGCCAGGCGCGCGAACAAGCCCGGGCGCGCGATGACCATGGCATGCCCCCAGCGGGTCAAGACGACCTGCTCCAGATTGTTCTGGAACTGTGGAACAAGCGTCGAGAGCTGCTCAACGAGCGAGGCCGCGAAGGCCTGCCTGTTTCCCTGGAGCAAGAGCGTCCGGCCGGGGGAGAGATTGGAATAGGGCTGGTAAACGGTCAGGACCGACCCCATCTGTTCTTTGTAGGTGCCTGTCTCCAGGTATGGCGTCTCCGCCAGCGTTATGTCGGCAAAGGTAAATGGGCTGCCCACCCAGTTGTCGTACGCGCCTCTGAAGGTTTTCTTGCGCATGCAGAAATTGGCGACCAGGTAGGCTCCGAACTTGAAGGACAGCAAGCCGGCTTTGGCTCGGTCATCCAGGGCCGGGATTATTCTGGCTGCCACCAGCGGCGGAACCGCGACAATTACACGCCGGCAGTTGACGCGATGAGTGGAGCCGTCTTTCAGGCTGTAGACGACCGAGGCAGCGCCGTCCTTGATATCGATCTGCCAGACAAATGCGCCGGTTGCGACCCGCCCGCTGCCTGTTTTGCAGAGGGCTCCAAGGAGCGCCCGGGCGATGGCCGGGTTGCCTCCCTTGAAGACGTAGCTGGGAGAAACCAGGTCCTGAGCAAGGTAATAGCCGGCCAGTGCGGAAAGCTGATTGAGACCGGCGCAGCAGGATGATTTGAGGAAATTGTCCAGCAGCGATAAGAACCGCTTATCGTATCCGCTCAACCCGGAGCCGAAAACGGCCGAGTCCAGCCTGGTCAGCTCCGAGCCGGTCAAAGGCAGGCGAGGCTCGCCGGAGGGCATGGTCTTCCACACCGGTTTGCACTCGTCAATGAAGCGAGAAAATTCGCCGTATATGATCGACTGATCCTTGCCCGAAATGCCGGGGTACCACTTGCCCTCCCAGTACCAGGCGTTCTTTGTGGGCGGCAGCGTCACCGGCTCGATGCCCAGCTCGTCGAAGAGCTGCCCGCAGATGCCGTCGTTGGTGCCCATGTAGGCTGCGCCCAGCGAATAATCGATGCCGCGGTATGAGCGACCGATGGCGTGGCCGCCAGGCTCATCGTACTGCTCGAGCAGCAGGAAGTCATGGTCGCGCAAATA
>DATNRD010000720.1:0-5567 GCA_036703665.1 Candidatus Obscuribacterales bacterium | reverse complement strand
CCGCCTCAAGTACAGGTCCGGACTGGAGGGGCTGGTCAGGCTGAGCCGGGACTGGCATCTGCCGAACCGCTACACGATCCGCTGTGAGAAAGGCTGGATCGGCTGGCCAGTGAATCAGGCCGACGGCGTCGATTTGGGTCTGGAAGGCTCCCAGTATGCTCTCAGCGCCCGCATACACGAGCTGTCGCCTGTGAAGGGACGCTTGCAGCCTGGTGTGCCTGCCAGCGGTTATCACCGGGCTTTCGTCGACCAGCTCGCCCATGTCGTCGAAGCGGTTGTGGCCAGGTCGAAGCCGGAGGTGGATGCCTCGGAAGCGCTCCGCAGTCTGCGTCTGATCGAGCGCTGCTATGGGAGCCGGAAGCTCCTCGAAATGCCGTGGTTGGACGAGGAGGAGAGCAAGCAGGCCCGTGTTTTGAGCGCGGGGTACAGCCAATGCTGAAGGTGGCAGTCATCGGCGCCAGCGGCTTTATCGGCAGCCGGGCGGTCGAGATCCTTCATCTGCGCGGGCTGGCTGAGGTCAGGCCGGTGGTGCGAACTTACAGCAGCCTTGCCCGCGTCAGCCGGTTCAACCTGGATGCGCGCGTGGCCGATGCTCTGGACAAGACCGCCATGCGGCAGGCGCTTGACGGGTGTGATGTCGTTGTGCACAGCGTTCTGGGAGATCCCCCGGTGATCACCGGGACGGTAGCGCCGGTCTACGAAGCCGCTCAACAGTCCGGCGTGAAGCGGGTGGTTTACCTGAGTTCCATAGCCGTGCACGGTCTGGCTCCGCCTCCGGGAACCAACGAGAGCTCCCCGCTGTCCTTGACGCAGCCCCTTCCTTACAGCCGAGCCAAGATAAGAGCCGAGCAAAGGCTGCTTCGGCTGCGGGAAAAGGGCTCGGTGGAGGTGGTCATCTTGCGCCCGGGCATTGTGTTCGGTCCGCGCTCTCGGTGGACTGCTGAACTTGCGGACCAGCTCCTGCAGGGGACCGCCTGCCTTGTCGATGACGGGCAGGGGATCTGCAACACGACCTATGTGGACAATCTGGTCGAGGCCATTTTCCTGGCGGCGACGGTGAATAACGTGGACGGTCAGGCGTTTCTCATTGGTGACAGGGAAACCGTCACCTGGGCGGACTTTTACGCTCCAGTGGCCGCGGCGTTTGGAGTCGAATTGAATGAGATTCCCCGGGTTGATGTACCTCAAGGCGCTCAGGATCTGCGCGAGCTGGTCGAACGCATCCGCGTCTCCTCGCCCGTCCAGGGCGTTGCGCCTTTCGTTCCTGCGCGCTTGAAGCGAGCCATCAAGGCAGGCGTCAAGGGCTTGATCGCGCCGCCCGCCGCCTCTGAGTGGTCACGCCCGGAGCCGCCCGCGCCTGCCGTCAGCAAAGAGGCTGCCCTCTTGCAGCGCTGCCGGTACAAAGTGCCCTGTGCCAAGGCCGAAAGCATGCTGGGATACCAGGCACGCGTCCCCTTCGCCGAAGGCTGCCGGAGATCGATCGGCTGGCTCGCCTTCGCCGGCTATCCCGTCCTGCCGCACTCTTGGCTTGATTCTGGACGGATCGAAGGATGTGTCCCGTAGCGCACGTGGCTGTAGTTCTTCTGGTGGGGACGCAACGGTGAACGTAATCGTACCAACAACCACGACGATATAAACACATGCTCAGTGAAGTGCGTCGGGGAATCCCCTGGGTGCGCGCACGGGACGCCCGCCACGCGCGCTAGGGCGCCAAGTAGGTACGATGCGCGGAGCGCATCAGCTGTGCTGATCACGGATGTCTGAGGGCTGTGGCTGAATATGTTCCGATATAATGGTGGGCGAAAAGGAGACGGGTGTGGTTGACGAGGAGCAACTTGTGTCGCTGGTTACCTCCGCGGTAAAGGATGCGTGCGGTGACCGCGATATAGCTGTGCCGGAAGATCTCGGACCCGAGACAAAGCTGTTCGGTGCAGGAGGATGTCTCGATTCGCTCAGTCTGGTTTCCCTGCTCGTTGACATCGAACAGCGCCTGGAGCAGGAATTCGGCGCCATCGTGACCATAGCCGACGATCGCGCCATGTCGCGGCGTCGCAGCCCTTTCCGCACGGTGCGCACGCTCACGGATTACATACACGTGCTCCTGGAATCGCGGAACGACCATGATCGATCGTGAAGTCGTCGTAATTACTGGCACAAGGAAAGGCATCGGTCGTTTTCTAGCCGAGCACTTCGTGCGCAAGGGGGCCCTGGTCGAAGGATGCAGCCGAGAGGCTCCGGACTGGGCGCTCGACAATTACACTCACCATCTGGCTGATGTGACTAGCGAGCAGGCGGTCAAGGAAATGTTCTTTTCGATAAACCGAAGGCATGGTCGCGTCGATATCATCATCAACAACGCCGGCATCTCCTCGATGAATCATGTGCTGCTCACACCGTATGAAACCGCACGCAAGATCCTCGATACGAATTTCCACGGCACATTTCTCGTGTGCCGCGAGGGCGCCAAACTCATGCAAGCCAGACGCTACGGCCGGATAGTCAACATTGGCACGGTGGCCGTTCCCATGCGGCTGGCAGGAGAAGCGCTATACGCCTCCTCAAAGAGCGCGGTGGTGACCTTCACGCAAGTGCTCGCGTACGAACTGGCTGAATTCGGCATTACGTGCAATGTCGTCGCTCCGACGCCAATCGAGACGGATCTCATTCGCGGGGTTCCCGGCGAGAAAATCGACCGGCTCGTCGAGGCCCTGGCCATAAAGCGTCTAGGACGATTCGAAGACGTTGCCAACGTCATCGACTTCTTTGTAAAACCGGAAAGCGATTACGTCACCGGGCAAGTAATCTATCTTGGTGGCATCTGATGGACATCGCCTGGCTGAGGCAGGTAATGAAGCGGCGGCGGCAGGACGCGGCCGTCATCTGGCGGGACGAGGCTTACTCATTTCAAGACGTGCTGGATGCCGCTGATTCCTGGCGCCGCCGCCTCGAAGATGCAGAGATCGGGCGTGGGTCGGTTGTGTGCCTGGAGGGGGATTATTCGCCCGACTCAATTGGCCTGATGCTGGCGCTGATAGAGTTGTCGGCGATAATCGTGCCGCTCACTCCTGCTTCTAAAGCCCACCGCGATGAATTCCTGCGCGACGCGCAAGTTCAATACGTTGTCACCATATACGGTGCGGACCAGACTCGTGTGCTGCCGGTGGGCAATCTCGCGAGCCATCCCCTGCTGCTAGAACTGAAAGCCAGCGGGGATCCGGGGTTGGTTATCTTCACGTCCGGGTCGACGGGCAAGATGAAGGCCGCACTGCACAATTTCGGCAGATTGCTGGAGCGTTTTCGTGAGCCGCGGCAGGCGCTTACAACGCTGAGCTTCTTGCTGATGGATCATATCGGCGGCATAAATACACTCTTCTATGCGTTATCGAGCGGAGCTAAGCTAGTTACCGTAAGCAGCCGTGATCCCGACACGGTATGCCGGGCAATAGAGCGGCACAGGGTAGAAGTCCTTCCCGCTACGCCGAGTTTCCTGAACTTATTGATCGTGTCCGAGGCGTACGAACGTTACGACCTGTCGAGCTTGAAGAGGGTCACATACGGAACGGAAGTTATGCCCGAGGCGACCCTTGCTCGGCTGAGGCAACTCTTTCCGAAGGCTGAAATCTGGCAGCTTTACGGGCTTTCTGAGCTAGGCATCCTCCGGTGCCGATCCAGGGATTTCGGCTCCGTCTGGCTAAAGGTCGAAGGCGAAGGACTGCAGATCAAGGTAGTCGACAACGTACTCTGGATCAAGACAGAAACGGCAATGCTCGGATATCTCAACGCGCCCAGCCCTTTCGATGAGGAAGGCTGGATGAACACCGAGGATGTTGTCGAGGTGGACGGTGATTTCATTCGAGTTCTGGGCAGGCGCACTGAGATTATCAATGTCGGCGGGGAGAAAGTGTATCCGGCGGAAGTCGAGAACGTGCTGATTCAGATGGACAACATTCGCGATGTTGTAGTCTATGGCGAGAAGAACGTCTTGATGGGCAATGTGGTGGTGGCTCGAGTCAACGTCTTTGAGCGGGAGGACCCACAATCGCTCAAGCGCAGAATGGTTTCTTTCTGCGCGGACAAGCTGGCACGCTTCAAAATCCCGGTGAAAGTAGTTGTCGCTGAGGAGCCGCTTTTCAGCCACCGGTACAAGAAGAGGCGCACTCAGTCTGAAAGGAAATCACCTGCTTGCTCTGACAAACAAGAGAGGTAGTTTTTCGTGTCGTTGAAAAGACTGGTCATTGTGGGAGCGGGCGCTTTCGGCCGGGAGCTGCTGGGCTGGGCGCGCGCCATCCCGGCTTCCGAGCGAGACTGGGAGCCGGCTGGATTTCTCGATACCAATCCTGACGCGCTCGAGGGATTCCCCTGCGATCTTTCTGTCCTCGGTGACGAGAAAACCTATGAGCTAAAGGGCGACGAACTTTTCGCCTGCGGCCTCACGCAACCGGACATCAAGCTCAAGGTTTGCCGGGCACTGCAAGCCAGAGGAGCCACGTTCGTATCGGTCATCCATCCGCGAGCGATCATCGGGCCTCACTGTAGAATCGGAGTCGGTTGTGCAATCTGTCCCAATGTTGTGTTGACTAACAATGTGCTGGTTGGAAACTTCGTGACCATCAATCTTTCCGTCGGCGTCGGTCATGACACCGTGATTGCCGACGGCTGCACCATAAACCCCGGCGTCCAGGTGGGCGGTAAGGCGATTCTCGATGAAGGTGTGTTCGTGGGCTCCATGGCGGCAGTGCTGGAGCGCCTCAGGGTAGGCAGCTATGCCCGCATCGGGTCGGGCAGCGTGGTCATAAGCCGGGTTCCCGACCGATGGACCGTCATGGGTGTTCCGGCGCGCCGGCTGCGGCTCCACGGCTCGGCGTAGTGATCTTGTTTCTCCACGCTCCGCCCCTTTTTGTCGGCAAATTGAACTCTTGACATGATTCTGTCGTTACTACTACTGTAGGGTTACAGAGGAGAAAGCGATATGGAGATTGGCAAGCAAGAGTTTGACGCGTTTCGTGAGGAGATGCGCTCTTTCAAGGAGTCTGTCAGCTCCGGATTCGGGGTGCTCACCCAGCTCATTGGAGAGACCAACGCCCGGATAGATCAGACCAATGCCGAGCTGAGGAGTTTGCGTGCCGAGTTCACGGGATTTCGCGACGACATGCTGGGTTTCCGCGACGAAATGACGGGATTTCGCGACGACATGCTGGGTTTCCGTGGCGAAGTCACGAGCAAGCTGGACGGCATCAGCAGTCTCATGCTTGGTTTCGAGCAGAGCAGAGTCGATGTGGACAAGCGTGTGACCAAGCTGGAAGAACGTGTAGACAGCCTGGAAAAGAAAGGACCGGCCGCGTAAGGGTGGCGGCGGCTGGGCAGTCAGGCTCTGTGGTTCGGCGCCGCCGCATTGGCATGCGCCCCGCGCAGGTCCAGCTGGTCCTCAGGTTCGTTAGCTCGCTTCCTCCGGTCAGCGCACGTGCTCGATCGAGTTTCTACCTCACCCCAGGATCGCGCTTTAGAGATTCAAGGGAGGAATCTATTGGAGATGCGAGCAGGCCTGCCCATGATGCAGCAATCTCCGG
>DATNRD010000719.1:0-7368 GCA_036703665.1 Candidatus Obscuribacterales bacterium | reverse complement strand
CTGGGGGCGCGGGCGTCCCGCCCGAATCAGAGCCTTGGACTAACTTGTCCAGAAGCCATAGCGATGCGAGCCCCTGGGGGCGCGGGCGTCCCGCCCGCTCCCGTAACATCAGGTGATCCAAGCTAAGGTTTCAAAACCAGGGCTAATCGAGGACTTGGGCGCACGAAAGCTTCACTCTTAGTAGCCAGCATCGAACGATCCTCGCACGGATCGAAGGACGGCAGGGCAAGTCGAAATTACGTCATGTGGGGAGAACTACTGCGTGGCCTCGCCCTGGGGTGTATGCTCTGCCTTTGCTTGAGTGAATTGGAGCAAGATTGATGTCAGATTTATGGGAACGCCAACCAACCGGACGATTCAGCGGGCTGTCAGATCTGTACGCACGGTACAGGCCTGATTATCCTGACGAAGCGGTAGAGTTCATAATCAGCCATTGTAGTCTCACCCCGGATGATCTGATCATTGATGTCGGCTGCGGCACAGGGATCTCAACCCGAGTGTTTTCTCGCCGGGGCTTGAAGCTGATCGGCATCGAACCAAATGCCGACATGAGGGAACGAGCTGAGGCGGCTCCGGTGCCGGAAGGCGGCCCAGCTCCATCCTACCGGGACGGAAGAGCCGAAGCTACGGGACTGAAGGATGGCATCGCTAGCCTCGTATTGTGCGCCCAGTCCTTTCACTGGTTCAAACCGGAAACCGCTCTCCAAGAGTTTCACAGAATCCTCAAGCGCTACGGGTGGGTAGCGCTCATGTGGAATGAGCGTAACCGCCACGATGCCTTTACGGCTGCATACGGGACTGTGATCGCACGTCTGCCCGGCGCCCCATCAGTGGAAGAGCCACGAGTCCGAGCCGGTTATCGCCTGATGGAGAGCCCTTTATTCACCAACGCGGAGCGAGCAGTCTTTAGAAATGAGCAGCTGCTCGATCAGGACGGCTTGCTGGGTCGCGCCTTCTCGGCATCCTACGCACCGCGAGATCCGATTGAGGCAGAAAGATTTGCGGAGGCATTGAGGAGCGTGTTCTTGCGGTATCAAGTCGATGGGCGGATCTCCCTCGTTTACGAGACTTCTGTCTTTGTTGCGCAGAGGGCGCAAGTGCAAAAATTTGTAGCACGATGAGCTTGCTGCAATGGTCTGTGGGGAACTCAAGCGGTGGCTTGCCTGCGGGCACTAAACTGGGTGTGTGGGTTACATGTTCAATTCTTCCAGCAGATCATCGCAGTTGTAGCGAGTCAGGGCGGTCGCTCCAAACACAGACGCGTGCGACGATGAGCACTGGTAAAGCGCCAGACTTCCGGGTCCTGGCACAAACCTGCTTTTACTGGGTTGTTCTCAATGTATGAGACCGCTGCCTCAAAGTGTTTTTCGCTGCGGATAAACCGATCAAAGTACTCGCCCTGCCAAAACGGTCCTTGCCGATTCAGCAGAGCGTTGGCCTTCTTCGCTGTGAAGGATTTCCAGGACTGCAGAACCTGCGACAAACTATGCTCCTGGCAAGGCGTTAGAAGAACATGCACATGATTTGGCATTATTACCCAAGCATGCAAGCAATAGCGAACGCCGTCAAAATGCAGTAATGCTCCCTCGACCATGTGAGCGACGTCCGGCCGAGACAGCCATGCTTCACCCGCTCCCCTATCCAAATAGTCCTCGATGCGTCGCCTGCGCTCAGCTTCCATCTTTTCTTTGGACAGCAATTTGAGTTCCTCAGCCCATGCGTCCAATCGTTCTGCTGGGAAGGAATCCACCAATCGAAAGGTAACACTCTGAGCAATCGGACCACCGTCAAAGTGGGGCAGGAATCCTCGAGAATGCCAGCCTTTTGGCCAGGAATGACCATTGCTGTTGTCATGGGAGAAACTACACATGTTGTTGCACCGTAGGGCGGGATCCTGACACTACATACGATCCAGGTGCCAAAAAGTTCATTCGCCGGCCCCCAGGCGGGCGGGACGCCCGCGCCCCCAGGGGCGCCCGCGTCGCTACGGCCCCTGGACAAGTTAATTCACGGCCCCCAGGCGCACGGACGCCCGCGCCCCCAGGGGCGCTCGCACCCCAGGGAAACGGGCGCGCCTGGCGACGCCAGCGCCCAGGCTACCCGAAGAAAACCTCCGCGATCTTGTATAGATCGAGGTCGAGCGTCTTCAGCTCACCGACGCCTGCTTCCACAGGGACGTCGACGATCTTATTGCCGCTGAGGGCGACCATGCGCCCGAACTTCTTCTGGTGAACGAGGTCCGTGGCTGCGATACCGAATCTGGTGGCAAGCACCCTGTCGAAAGCCGTCGGCGAGCCACCGCGCTGAATGTGTCCGAGCACGGTGGCACGCGTCTCGTATCCCGTTTCTCTTTCGATGAGCTTGGCCAGGCGCTCGCCTATGCCGCCCAGCCTGACATGCCCGAAGTCATCCACCTCCTGATCCTTCGCCACGTCCCCGTTCTCGAACTTCGCCCCTTCGGCCACAACGACGATCGAATAGTCGCGACCGCGCGCATGACGCTTCTTTATCGACTCGACCACGTCTTTAAGCACAATGGGTTTTTCAGGAACCAGGATGTAGTCGGCACCGCCTGCGATACCGCCATAAGTAGCGATCCAGCCGGCGTTGCGCCCCATCACCTCGCAGACCAGCACGCGATTATGCGATTCCGCTGTAGTGTGCAAGCGATCGATGGCCTCGGCAACTATGTTCACCGCCGTGTCGAAGCCGAAGGTGAAGTCTGTGGCATTGAGATCGTTATCGATCGTCTTGGGGACACAGACAACGTTCAGTCCGTGCTGGCTGTGCATCTTATGCGCGACACCACACGTATCTTCCCCGCCCACGGCGATAAGCGCGTCCAGCCGGTGCTTTTCCATTGATTCGAGAATCCGCTCCGGACCTCGCTCGATCTTGAACGGGTTTGTACGGGAGGTGCGGATGATGGTGCCGCCTCGCTGCAGGAGTCCGCTTGTCGATTGGACGGTCAGCGGCATCACCATGTTCTCGATCGGTCCGCGCCAGCCCTCGAGAAACCCGACCACCTCCGAAGCATACGTCCTGTTGCTCCTGCGCACCACGGCGCGGATGACGGCGTTCAACCCGGGACAATCCCCGCCGCCCGTAAGGATCCCGATTCGCATGGTCCGTTTCCCTCGCTGCAAAAAAAATTGCCGCCCGCTCCCTCAAGACGCCAGACGGTGGCGCGAAGCAAAGGCGAGCCGAGAAAATTAGCGCCACCTTGCCAACCAGACCACGGTCGCCTGAAGGTTTTGAGCATTAGTATACTGTTGAGCTCCTAAGGTCTGGGCCGGGTCGACCCCGGCAGGATTTGCGCCGGTGCTCCGGCAACGCCGCAAGCTTTGTCGGATAAGCGCCTCGGTCAAAGTAAATCTTCGTGACAACCGGGACTGCATCCCCATTCCTTGCCTTGTGCCAGTCGACTTCACCCTCGCGCTTGTTATCCTGCTCGCCCTCTACTTCGCTTACACGGACGGGTTCCAGGTGGGCAGCTCAGTACCGGCCAGCGCCATCGGATGCCGGGCACTGACACCTTTGCAAGCCGTCGCCTTAGCGGCAACCTGCGAGCTGGGAGGCGCACTGCTTGGAGGCTCGGCGGTTGCCAACACCGTAACTGGTATCACCAGTTGGCCGGCACGCACCGACCTGCTGCCGGTCCTGCTTGCCGGACTGCTCTCGGCCAGCCTCTGGAACCACTTGATGCGCCGGCTCAAGCAGCCATCGAGCTCTACGCACGCTCTGTTCGGCGGGCTTCTGGGCGGGGTTTTTGCCGGCGGCGCGGGAGCCCAATACATCGTCTGGGGAAACGTCGGTTCCATCGTCAACTCCACCGGCGTCTGCAAGGTAGTGCTCAGCCTAATCCTTTCCCCGCTGCTCGGCATTCTTGTCGGCTACGCCACCATGCGT
Source organism: Candidatus Obscuribacterales bacterium (assembly GCA_036703665.1). Taxonomy (GTDB): domain Bacteria; phylum Cyanobacteriota; class Vampirovibrionia; order Obscuribacterales; family Obscuribacteraceae; genus DATNRD01. Next base: position 3,459 of record DATNRD010000719.1, on the reverse strand, counting down.
ATCGCCACGTTCTTGCTTGTGCGGGCGACGACAAGAATTACCCCGGTCATCGAGAAACTGCAGTGGCTAACTGTCGGCACCCTGGCCTTCAGTCATGGCGCCAACGACAGCCAGAAGGCCATGGGCGTCATCATGCTGGCATTGATTGCGGCCGGCCTGCCGCCCGGTCCCATCCCGCTCTGGGTGCGCCTGGCCACCGGGGCCGCCATTGCACTGGGAGTGGCTTCCATGGCACCGGGCATTGTTAAGAGGGTAGGAACCCAGATTTTCAGGCTCAGACCTCTGCATGGACTTGCCACCCAGACGTCGGCCGCCGGCATTATCTTTACTGCTTCAGCCGCAGGCGGTCCGGTGTCGACGACGCAAGTAATCGCATCGAGCGTCATGGGAGTGGGCAGCGCCGCCAGGTTGAAGGGCGTACACTGGGCAGCAGCCCAGGAGATGATCTTCGGATGGCTCCTGACTATCCCCGGCACCGCCCTGCTCGCCTGGCTCATTGAGGCCGCCATATCCAAAGCGCTGTAGGACGTTTACATTAATATTCAATTGCGCCTGCGGGCCCAACGCGCCTCTCGGTGCTAAATAAAGGGAAAGCGGCATACCAGCAAGAGGGCCCGAGAATTGAATCTGTACGAGTACGAAGCCAAAAGCATCTTTGACGAATACGGCATAACCATTCCGCCGGGCGTTCGCATCACCAGGCCCGAGGAACTGCGCAAGATCCACCTCGGTTATCCGCTCACCTTGAAGTGCCAGGTGCTGTCAGGAGGGCGAGGCAAAGCCGGCGGAATCAAGTTCGCCAAGAATCTTCAGGAAGGCGAAGCGCTCGCGCGCGAACTGCTCGATCTCACCATCGGTGGCTCAAAAACAGAGAGCCTGCTTGTCGAGCCCAAGGTATCAATTGCTCGAGAGCTCTACCTGGCCGTCACCCTCGATCGCAATCGCGGCTGCCCGATCTTTCTCGGCACAACCGAGGGCGGCATCGAGGTCGAGTCTTCCGAAGCGGTTGTCACCCTGCCGATCCCTTATCCCTTCTCCCCCTATGTAGCGCGTGAGATGGCACGCAAGTTGGGCTTTACCGGGCCGCTGCTCAATAAAGTCGCGGACGTGGCCACGAAGCTCTATACGCTGTTTGAAGAGCTCGACCTGGACCTGGCTGAGATCAACCCGCTTGTCATCACCGACGGTGATGATGTTCTGGCGCTCGATGCCAAGATCACGGTCAACGATGACGCGTTGGGCCGTCAGGGCCGCTTCAAGGGCTGGCAATCCAAGCACTTGACCGACCTTACCGACCGCGAGTGCCGGGCCAAGCTGATGGGCTTGAATCTGGTCGAGCTCGATGGCAACATAGGAATTCTGTGTAACGGTGCCGGCTTGACCATGGCCACCATGGACATGGTCAAGAAATACGGCGGGCGCCCGGCCAACTTCCTTGATGTCGGCGGCGGCTCCGACCAGGAAAAGACCCTCTTCGCCCTGGAGATCGTCAACGAGAACCCGCAGGTGGAGGTCATCCTCCTCAATATCCTGGGCGGCATCACGGCCTGCGACGAAGTGGCCGGTGCGCTGGTGAACTTCATGAAGAAGAACCGCGACGTGAACCTGGTCGTTCGCCTGCGCGGCAACAACCAGGACGTAGCCGAGAAGATGCTGGCGGAGTCGGGCCTTAAGCTCATTCCCGACCTCGAGTCGGCGGTCAAGGAAGCGGTTGAACGGTCGAAAGTGCCGGCCGCTGCCGGTCGTACATCGTAGCGGCGGGGTCCGGACAGCGGGCCCGCAGGAGCTCATGAAGCGAAGGAGATAATCGTGATTCTCGTCAACAAAGATACGAAAGTGATAGTTCAAGGCGCCACCGGCAAGATGGGCTCGAACCACACCAGACGCATGCTCGAGTACGGCACCAAGGTGGTCGCCGGCGTCACACCCGGCAAAGGTGGCGAAAAGGTCCAGGGGGTGCCCGTTTTCAACACGGCGCGCGAAGCGGTGGATGCCACCGGAGCTACCTGCTCCTGCATCTTCGTGCCGCCGTATCTCGCTCTGGATGCAGGATTGGAGGCGCTGGCCGCCGGCGTAAGCCTGATTGTTCTCATCACCGAGGGGATCCCTCCGCAGGACACGGCCAAACTGGTAGCCCAGGTCAGAAAGGCGGGAGCACAGCTGGTGGGACCAAACTGCCCCGGCGTCATCACTCCGGGAGAGTGCCTGGTGGGCATTCTGCCCGGAGTGATATTCAAGCCAGGCCCGGTAGGCATGATCAGCCGAAGCGGCACCTTGACTTACGAGATTGCTCTTGTATTGAGCGAAGCCGGGCACGGGCAATCGACCTGCGTGGGGGTAGGCGGCGACCCCATCAAGGGCATGGGGTACCCGGAGCTGCTTTCCGCCTTCGAGCAAGATCCGGCAACCGAAGTGATCGTACTTATCGGCGAAATCGGCGGCACAGCCGAGGAGGAAGCGGCCGCATACATCAAGCAGAACGTCCGCAAGCCGGTTGTGGCATACATAGCCGGGCAGACCGCCCCCCCGGGCAAGCGGATGGGACATGCCGGCGCAATCATATCCGGTGGCAAGGGAACAGCCGAATCGAAGATCAAGGCGCTCAGCGAGGTCGGGGTGGAGGTAGCCTCGACCCCCAGCGAAGTAGTGGAGAAAGTGGCGAAAGCCCGCACCCAGGCAGTGCGTTTGTAAGGGACCGGCACGCACTGCGGCGCCTTGCCGGCAAGATGGAAATTGGTCGACCCAGAGCGTGAGTTTTGGGGTAGACTGAAACTGAGCAGCTTCGACGTTCGACCTACCGGCGTCAAGCGTAAGCAGCTTCGGAAACCAAGAAAGGATGGCATGAACCGCAGCCAGTATGAGGATCCCACCGGAAGGGAACGGCGTCGGGCACTTGTCTTGCCAGGAGGAGGCGGGCGCGGAGCATATCAGGTCGGCGTAGCCAAGGCCCTTGCCGAGCAAGGGCTGGAGTTCGATCTGGCATTCGGCACGAGCATCGGCGGATTGAACGCCACCCTCATCGCTCAGGGCAACTTGAGACGACTCGAAGAGCTGTGGTGCGCAATCAGGCCCAAGGACATATTCAGGCTGCCATCGGCGCAGCAGATGAGCCGCATGTTGCTCGGGCACAAGCTCGGTCTTCTCGATACGACGCCGCTCGAGGCCCTCCTGCGCCGCGAGCTGGATCTCCAGAAGCTCAAGAGCAGCCGCACTAAGGTAGGACTTTTCACCACTGACCTGTGCAGCCTCGAGACCAGGCTTGTCACCATAGACGATATCATGTCGACTACCGAGATGATAGATGTTCTCATGGCGACCTCAGCCATACCCCTGGCCTTTCCGCCCAGGCACTTGCACGGCAAGGGCTTATGGGTCGACGGCGGGCTGGTCAGGAACACGCCGATGCAGACAGCCATAGAAATGGGCGCCGAAGAGCTGTTCGTCGTTTTGCTCCATCCT
>DATNRD010000718.1:0-6074 GCA_036703665.1 Candidatus Obscuribacterales bacterium | reverse complement strand
AACCTCTGCTGACCCCAATACGATTGCAGGGCGCGGCTGGAGTCCCTGATTAATAGTCGGGTGCGGAAGTCCGGCCTGGGGTTACTGGCCAGCTCATGCTGAATTGCCGCTGCCAGCCTGCCCGCATCGATGTAGGGCTGTCCCCAGATCAGGTCCCAGGGATCGTCGTTCCTCAGTACCCCGGCGCGACGTCTCATATGCTCGCCTAACATATCTCCCAGCCCGATTATACGCTGGCGTGACAAAGCCGGGTTATTTCGTATCGCTTGAACGATGGACTGGTTGCAAGGCTGAAGGAAGCCGGCCATCCGGTCATCGCTCACGCAAACCTCGCATCTTCCAGTTGTGGCAGCCTTTCCAACACGCTCGCTCGACGGTGTGCCAGATTGTCGCTAGCTCGGGCATGTACAGCCTGGTTGCCACTGCACCGGTGACCGCCCAGCCAAGCGGTGCCAGAGCTGGTCAGTATTTCCAATAGCTGGGGTGCCCTAGCCTGAAGCGTCCGCCCGGCCAAGGCGCCACAGGTCATGATCTTCGCTGTTGCGGTCGCGCTTCGCTGCTTTGAGAGCCTGGCTAACCCGCCTAAAAACCTGCGCCGGTGGTCGATTAGATTAGATACCCCCGGCCGATGAAGCCCAGGTTGGTGGCGATGCCTACCAGAAATGCCAGGATAAGCAGTGCCCAGGTATTCTTGAAAATCATGACTCCGCACCGCCACCGAAAGGGGTGCCCGGCCGCTGCCAAAAAACGCCGACAAATCCTGCCAGAGCTGGTTATTACTTCTAATGCCCGGACGGCGTGCGCCTTAAGCGCCCGAGTCACTCAATGTTTCTGTCCCAGCCGGCGAATCTTGACCGGGTGTGGACAGGCTGCTGAGAAGCTCCTCCTCTCTATCATTCCGCTGCCGCCTTTCTGATGACCGCGGTGGTGAGCTTGCCTGCCTCAAGCTCTACGCTCATGCTACCGTCAAAGTAGGCAATCTAGCCTTCAAGCTCCAGTCTGCCCAGGGTGATCAGGCTTTCCAGGTCTTCCCTATCGGCAGGAGCGTGCTCATCAAACAGACGGCGCACACTGGCAAGAGCTTCAGCATCAGCCTGCCCCAGCATGCGCGAGGCGTCAGCCAGATCCTGCAGGCGCCCGGCGCGGACTTTCATAAGCACGAGGTAGCGCAGGGGCAGAATAGGCAGACCCTGGGCGTCCCGGTTGGACTGTGCTTCTGCAATGGCCTCGGTCCACCAGCTGTCAGCGCCCTCTAGGACGTCGACCGCTGTGCCGTCCGGAGCAACCCAAGCAGAGCCAGCAACGCTGAGCTCGCCCTGGTAAGCGAACCCAGCCGCTTTCAGCTTCTTTCGTGCCTCTGCAGCGTCGCTTGCCGAGATCACCACGTCGAGGTCGTTTGTCGCCCGCTCGGGCATGTACAGCCTGGTTGCTACTGCACCGGCGACCGCCCAGCCGATCGGTGCCAGAGCTGGCGAGAGGTCAAGCCACAGCATCTTTGCTGTCCTCCTGAGCAAAAACTCCCGCCTGCTGCCAGCACCCGGGCGCTGCCGCCTCTGGGCGAGAGCAATGAGCAAATGCCTCAGTCTTGCTGTCATCGGAGACATCGGTCGCCTTCCGCTTTCCGTCTGTGCACCATTGTAGCCTCAGTGGCGTGGCATGCCGAATAGGACACTATGGGCCTGCAGAGCCCGCCGAGGAGGCGCCGCCAGATCACGCCGGCGCTGGTCAGTATTCCCAGTACCCTGGCTGCCCGAGCCTGAAGCGTCCGCCCGGCCAAGGCGCCACGGGACATGACCTTCGCTGTTGCGGTTGCGCTTCGCTGCTTTCAGAGCCTGGCTACCCCGCCTAGAAACCTGCGCCGGTGGTCGATTAGATTAGATACCCCAGCCTGTGAAACCCAGGTTGGTCGCAATTCCTACAAGAAAAGCCAGGATAAGGTGTGCCCAGGTTTTCTTGAAAATCATGACTCCGCACCGCCACCGAAAGGGGTGCCCGGCCGCTGCCAAAAAACGCCGCCAAATCCTGCCAGAGCTCATTATCAAATCTGATACCGGCGGCACCGGAGCTTTAAGCGCGCCGGTCCGAATCTTGACAGAACATGGCCAGGACGCGATAGCGCTGGTGGCCCACCGCTAAAAGTCAACACCGGGCAGGTGGGGCCAGCAGCAGGCTCAGGACTGAAGCGGGGCGGGACAGATCAAGTCGCAGCTAGGGCAGCTGAAAGTTTTGCAGTTGTTGAAGGTTCAGGTTGGGAATCAGGTTGCGCAAGTTGTTGTTGATGCGAAGCTCTCGTTGTGCGAGCCTTTGAAGCGGGAAGGTGTACTGCTTGGCAATGGCTACCTCACCCTCTCCCACCTTTGTGCCGACAAGGAAGATTGGAGCTGGAACCCGCGTGTTCGTCCTGGTTGTTACAGACACGCGAGGTTGCCCGCTGGTGATAAAGCTGAAGTTACTCTCGTCAATCTGCGGGGTCTGGATAAGAAGGCTGGCCATATCGTGGAGCCTTATGCTCGACCTGGCATAAGCGAGAGCCTCGTCTCGTGTTCGCCCGCGTGCAGCCGCTCGGGCTGCGTCTCTACATGCTCTATCATTGATGCCATAAGCCATCACGAGCACGCATATGTCGAGTGCGAAAAGCACCATGGCTATCATAATTGCAATCGACCCTGCCAGCTCGACAAAGCCAGAGCCCGTGGGTGCTCTGTGACGGCTGCGTGCGCGGCGGCCGGTAAAAGGACTAAATGACTGGTACCTCATAGTGCTCTACCTCACTTTACGAGCGTGGTCAAATAGACGGCTATCGTGCGGAATGCCTCTCGTAAATCCTGCCTCCGTGTGACCTGGATAAAGCGCGCGCCGTTGCCGGACAGTGCGGCGATTCCGTTGGTTCCCGGTTCGTCGGTCAAAGTCGCCCGCTGCCCTTCGACCATTGAAGGAAGTTGCGCAAGCCCGAGCGTGTAAATCGGAATGCCGTGTTGATTGGCTCGCTTCGCCTCGTTTTGGGCTGCTTCCTTGTCCCAGTTCTCGCCGTCCGTAAACAAGACGATTGCTTTAACTGCTTCGTCCCTACCGTTTGCAAGAAGAGAGTCGATAGCAAATTTTAGCGGCGGCTCAAAATATGTCGATCCCCCCGGGCGCGTGCCGTCGACACCTTCTTTGACCTTGTCGTAATTGTCGTGGGTTTTGCTTACACCCAATCGAAACTTTTTAACAGTCATGTTTTGATCGGGGGGGACGTAATTTGTAATCCTCGGCCGGCTCTCCGTGTACTCGTCTGAATCTCCGATATTTGATGAAAACGCAACGAACCCGAAGTGGGCCTGTGTATCCTTGTACAGCACGTCAAAAAATTCATTACAGGCGGTGCGCGCATCGGCAATGGGTTGCACGTTCGCCAGCGCGAACGATTCGTAGGCTTCTTGATACTTGGCGGCTGGAGCAACGCCGGCCAAATCGGCGGCGGCGGTATCTGCCTGGCTGCTGTCGAAGCGGCTAGCGTTGTCCAGGTTGCCCCTTGCTGCTTCAACCAGAACCTGATAATTCGGGAAGCTGTAACTCGCCCCCTGGTAAGATCCGGTGAAGCCGCCGAAGGTGTCGTTGTCGTCTAGATTTATGACACAGTCGGTGTAAATGGTGGAGTTGCTGGCCTGAGAAGCCGCTCCAGCATTTTCGGGCTTGGCTGCCTCGGTTGGCTCGTTGCCGGGGGGCAAGTACAGCCCGGCCTTGTTGCGTAACTCATCCCCAAAATCACTGAATAACCACTGGGGATAGAAACAGGCTTCCATGTTGCCCAGGTCGCGAACGACCCCGTCGTTAACAAGATCGTAAACAACCCGGTTGTTGGTCGTATCCCACCTTCTCTTCACAAGGGTCACCTTGGTGGCGTCGTCCATCGAGCCCGACACGTCAAAGCAGACGATTACATCGAGCTTCGGCACGCCCCCCTGTGAGGTGACGTTAAGTGGCATGACAATTGCGTCAGTGCCAAACAGCCCGGCAAAAAGCGGTACGTATCCAAACGTCGCTTGCACCTCCAGAACCCTTCCATTGGGGTCGGATGCGCCGACCTCTGCACCACTGGCGTTGCGCCATATGTAATTTAACTTGCTAGCCCTAGCGGGCACACTGCCGCGTCCGGTGTGCAGTGTGTTCAGGGTGGTACCGAACACATCGTTTGACCGGAAGATAGTTTCAGCTGCGTTGATCGCGGCCTGGTGAGCCTGCGAGACAGATACCAGGTCGGAACTGGCAAGCGTGGCTGCTCCGGCCAGGGCTGCGGCGTCGGTAGCAGCTCTGAGCTGGTCGCGAGCGATGACCATGCGACCGATCTCGAAGGCAAACATCCCCAATACGGCTATGATCAGGGCACCGATAATGATGCCCAGCGGAGCAATCACCTGGCCTCTTGGTTGGCGGAGACTCCCTGTGCGCATTTGATTCCTCCTTTAATCACTAACCGTAAAAACTGCTGCTTGCCTACTTTTTCAAGCCCTGGGGATGCTCAAAATACTCGATGCCGACCTGCGTAGTCTTTATGGGCTGCGTTAGTCCGGGTATGTCGCCGAACACAGGAAGATTGAATTTAATGAGCGGCTCAATTTCGCCGGTTACCGCAACTTGAATCTGGTAAAGGTACCTGGTCGTGTCGATGGGATCAGATTCCTGGAGTTTGGTATTCGGGCTTTTGACGTCTGGCGCCTTGCTGGGGTCTGACGTGTCGATGACGACTATCCTCGTTTCCGGGGTTCCGACCAGGGTGACGCCCGTCAACTTGCTTGCTGCTGAGGCGGCGGTGTCTTTTGCCAGCGTCAGAGCAGGTGTTGTGCCGCTTTCACCAGGGCTCTCGAAGGTCTCGGCTTTGGAAGCTGCATGCGCTGCGTCTTTTGCTACTGCACCGAGGAGCGAGATACGCACAGTGACGGTGGCCAGAATAAGCAGAGGAAAGGCGACACATATGAGCAGCAGCCACAATACAACCGGTAATTCGGCCATGTAAGCACCGCGAGATTTGCGAGCGTATCTTTTCAAATAGCTCATAACGCTTCCTCTTCCTCCTCCCCCTTTTATGGATCGCAGCTGACGGCCGGTCAGGCGAATCCTAATTACTAACGCGCTGCCGGCATAAATTAGGGGCAGCGATGATTACTTGCTGGATTTGCGACTCGAGCGAGCCACCCCAGGGGCTCACATAACCTACTATATTTAAATGGGTGGGTCTTGTCCAACACGTGGCCATCGAGCCGAGCCTAAGCTTGCTCAATTACAGTAACAGGAGCTACACTCTCGAATAAGGCAGCAATCTTTCAACGTAGGGGTCGGGTGGCCAGGGATCCCGGGCCAGCCTGGTAGTCCAGACGGTGATATCCCGGGACAGCAGGGTATCTATGAATTGACGGTGGCGGCGAGGCATACCTCCGGAGAGCGTGCAAGTGACAGACTGGCGTGATGACAAGAAAGGTCCGTCCGACCCTGAGAGCGATGGATGCAACGAGGGTTCGGCCGGTCAGGCTTTTTCCGGGCCGCAGCCTCAGCCCCAGCCGGCTGCCCCCAATCCAGCCGAGGAGGCCCTGCGTCGTTCGGCTCAAAGGCGGGGAACAGGGCTGCAGAGGCTGGTCAAGAAGGTGGACCGGGCGATAGCCAGAACTACCGGTGAGCTTCAGGCCTACGGAGACGCACTGGCGGCGTTGATACGTGAAAGGGCGTTGCTTGACGCCGGAGCGGAGGCTCCTGTTGGTTCCCCTGGCGAGGTGCGGACAGGTGTTGTGGAGTCTTTGCCCGCAGCCTCGATGGCAGAGATGGTGGCCAGCCCGGGTGTGGAAGAGGCTACACCAACGGCAACGGCTGTCGATGCCAGTGCGGGCGTACAAGGCATCCCAGCGCCGCCTTCGGACCAGTTTGCGGTGCATGAGTTCACACCCGGATCTCCCGCTCCGCCTTCTTTTACAGTAGAGATGCCTCCTCCGCCTCCCCAGGGTGCGCCGGCACAGTCCCCGGCAGCCGGACTGCAGCAATCCGGCTTTCAAAGGTTAATCAAGAAAGTAGACCGGGCAATAAAAAGGTCCACCGAGGAGGTA
>DATNRD010000717.1:0-14273 GCA_036703665.1 Candidatus Obscuribacterales bacterium | reverse complement strand
TGGGGTTGCTCTTGCAGTCGCAAGGGCAACTCGAGGACGCCATTCGGGAGTATCAGGAGGCCGTACGGCTGCGCCCGGACACGCCGTTGATGCGGCTCAACCTGGGCATAGCGCTGCGGGTGCTGGGACACAGGGACGGCGCCATTACAGAGCTCAAGCAGGTGGTGCAAGCTTACCCCGACCACTTGAGAGCCCGGTCACAACTGGCGGCAGCCTACCAGGACAAGGGCGAGCACCAGCTGGCAGCCCAGGAGTACAAGCGCATCCTGGTGGGCGATCCCAACAATTTTTCCATCCGCTTCAACTACGCCACAACGCTCATGGCCCTCAAGGACTTCGCCGGGGCAGCCTCGGAGCTGGAGCGCGCCATCGGGCTGGAACCCGACGTACCGGAGGCACACGCGCTTCTGGCGACGGCATTGAGCGCCAGGGGCAATCTGGCAGGAGCCAGATCACACCTGGAAAGAGCGGTAGCCCTCAAGCCGGACAGAGCCGAGTGGCACAGCCAACTCGGAGAAGTGCTGGCCAGGCAAAAGGACTACCGCGCTGCCATAGAGGCCTACCGCCAGGCGCAACGGCTCAATCCGAAGGACGTCGACACGGCCTACAGCCTGGCCTTTCTGCTCCAGCAGACCGGCGACCTGGCCGGGGCCGCGGGCGCGTACGAGCACGTGCTCACGCTTAACCCCGGTTACGCCAACGCCCATTACAACCTGGGCATCATCAAGCAGCAGCAGGGCGACCTGCCGCGCGCCGACCAGGAGTTCAACACCGTCATAAAGCTCAATCCCAACGACGGGCAGGCGCTCATCAACCTGGGTAGGACCAAGCTTCTCAAAGGCGATCTCCAGGATGCCGTCAGCTGTTACAGGCAGGGCTTGAGCATCGAGCCCAACGACTCCAGCGCTTACATCGAGCTGGGAAGCGCCTTGCTCAAACTGAAAGACAGGCTGGGAGCCCGTTCGGCGCTGGAAACGGCGCTTTCGCTGGCACCGCAAGACCGCCAGGCCCTCATCGTGCTCGCCGACCTGGAGCAGGATGAGGGCAATCTGGCCCAGGCAGAGACTATCTATCGCCGGCTTCTGGACAAACAGCCCAACGATCTCAAGGTGCTGGAGCTGCTTGCCGACGTGCTCGAGGATCAAGCCAAGAGCGAACAGGCAATCGAGATCTACCAGCGAATTGTCCAGCAAAATCCGCGCTCGGCCGAGGCCTTCAACAATCTCGGGCTGGCCTTGCAGAAGCACGGCGATCAAACGGGCGCCATGGCCCAGTACCGGCATGCCCTGGAAATCAAGCCAGAGTTTGCCGAAGCCCACATCAACCTGGGCAACGTCTATCTCGCCCAGCGCAACTTCGCGGCCGCGGCGGACGAGTACACGAAGGCCTTGCAGTCCAACCCGTCCTCTGTCCTTGCCCACTACAACCTCGGCGTGGCGTTTGCCGGGCAGGGAGACGCGGAAAATGCGCTCAGCCAGTACCGCGAGGCGCTCAAAGCCGACCCGCATTACGCCAGCGCCTATTATGCTCTCGGGCTCATCTACCTGAACCAGAGCAACTACGCCGAGGCGGCCCCCGCATTCGAGAGCTATCTGAGCCTTGCTCCGGAAGGCCCGTATGCCAGCAGTTGCCGGGAGAGCCTGGACAAGATACGCCAGGCGCAAGTCGGCCCGGCCCGCAGCCCGCAGGGGACAGAGTTGACCAACTCAGCCACGACACATTAAGAAGCGCTCCGGCGGCTGCGTCCCTAGCCGCCTCCGCGCGACAAGACGCTCGGCGGCGACCGCCTCCCCGGCGCTCTTGCCTCGCTGTACTTCGTTTCACCCCGAGCTCCGGCCCCTTGCCTGGCTGCACGTCGTTTGGCCCGACCTACTTCGTCGGATTGGGCTGTGTGATTCGGTTTGAGTGGATAGCCTGCGGCCGGACCATGTAATATCTTGTGTTGTGACACAAGGGCGTGCGCTCGTGGCAACTTCCCTTTCCGAATCGCAGGAAGAACTTGTCGCGTTCCTCAAGGAGCGCTCGATATTTCGGGTTCTTGACGAGCGCGTCCTCAAGGGCATCGCTCAGCTCTTCGAGGAATTGAGCTGCGGGCCGGGGCACATCGTTTTCAAGCAGGGCGACGACGCGGATGCCATCTACGTCATCCGAGAAGGCTCCGTGGAAGTGATTCAGGATCACCAGGGCTCCCCGCGCGTCATAGCCTACCTCACGTCTGGCGACTGCTTCGGCGAGATGGCGCTCATGCATGATACCGCCCGCAATGCCACGATCAGGGTACCCGAGGAGGCCCGCATCCTCCGCCTCTCGCGCAAGGCCTTCACGGAGCTGCAGGCTTATTTCCCCGAGATCACCCGCGAGGTGACCAAAGTCGTAAACCGGCGGCTGTCAGGCAAGTTGCCCTTCAGTTCACCGGGCTTGCAGGGCAACCTGGCCTTTTTCGACCTGCCGACAGTCGTCCAGACGGTGGTGGGCTCCCGGCAGACCGGCGTGCTTTCCTTGAGAGGGCGGGCCGGCAAGCTTCTGGCCCAGCTCTTTATCCGTCAGGGCAGACTGGTGCATGCCAGCTACATGCATCTGACGGGCGAGCTGGCATTTTACGAGCTGCTCACGCGCACCGATCCGCTCGACTTCCAGTTCGAGCAGCAAGGAGACCTTGATCCAGCCGTTCCCATCGATAAGCCCTTGAGCGCCAAGGAACCCTACAAGCTGCTCATGGAAGGGGCCAGACGCGCCGATGAGCTGCCCAAGCTCATGAGCAGCCTCGACTGGCCTTCCCAGATTTATGTGCAGGCCGGGCCCCAGCCCGACTGGACCAGCCTCAAGGTGGACGTCGAGCCCGTGGCGCGCAAGCTGTGGTTCCTCCTGGAGGCCGGCTTGACCGTTCAACAACTGGCCGAGAAGCTGCCTTACGACCGCTACACTTTGCTTTCCGTTATCGACGAGCTTCAGCGCTGCGGGCACGTACGGGCGCGCGGCGCCAAGGTGAGCGTTCCCAAGCCGGTCGAGCACAAACCCTCGGAAGTGGCGGCCATTGTCAGCGCCATAAATGCCATCAGTTTGAACCTTGCCACCATCATGGGCGCCGCCAGGGTGCGCGCGGTATTGGGCCAGGCCCTCGAGCAGTCGTCGAGGCGGTACTCGAATTTAACCAGTCTCAAGCTCAACAGCGAGACGGTAACGCTGGATGTGCGTCTGGCCAAACCGGACATGTCTCAATCCGAGGCCAGCATCGAATCGCTCGAGCACCTGGCGCGCACCTTCCTCAAACTCGCATCGGAGCTGCCTCAGCCGGATCCCACCAGGTCCGCCTCCTGAGAAGCCATTCTCGAGTCCACCAGCCGCCTGAGCCTGGGGTGACGCGAAAGCTCAGGGTCTGACTTGACCAGGGCGATCGCCGCCTGGCGGGCCTGCTCGAGCGTGCGCGCATCCCGGACCAGGTCGGCCAGCAAAAGGTCGGGCAGCCCGCTCTGGGCAACTCCGAGAAACTCGCCTGGACCCCGCAACTGGAGATCCTTCTCCGCTATGACGAAGCCGTCGTTGGTCTGCGTCATGATCTCCAGGCGCTGGCGGGTGGTCTCCGAGCGGACGTCGGCAACCAGGAAGCAGTAGGATTGATTGGCTCCCAGGCCCACCCGCCCGCGCAGCTGGTGCAGTTGAGCCAGCCCGAAGCGATCGGCGTTCTCGATCACCATGACGGTAGCGTTGGGCACATCAACGCCAACCTCGATCACCGTCGTCGAAACCAGTATGTCGAGATCACCGGCGCGGAATTTCTCCATCACCTCGTCCTTTTCCGCCGGCTTCAGCTTGCCGTGCATGAGCCCCAGCCTGAGGTCCTGGAACACGCCGGTCCTCAATTTTTCGTATTCGACCGTGGCTGCCTTGGCCGCCAGCGTTTCGGACTCCTCGATAAGCGGAAAGACAACGTAAGCCTGACGCCCCTTCTCGATCTCGCTGCGCAGGAAGCTCCACAGCTCGCGCTTTTGCGCAGGGGCGATGAGCTTGGTGGCTACAGGCGCGCGTCCCGGCGGCAACTCGTCTATTTCCGACACGTCCAGGTCGCCGTGCAGCGTAAGCGCCAGCGTTCGCGGTATAGGTGTAGCCGTCATGCTGAGCAGTTCGGGATTCTGACCCTTGGCCTTGAGCGAGGCGCGTTGCCTTACCCCGAACCGGTGCTGCTCATCGATGATGATGAGCCCCAGGTTGTTGAATTCCACGCCTTCCTGAATGAGAGCGTGGGTGCCCACGGCAACGTGAATCTGCCCGGAAAGGAGATCCTGCTGAATCAGGCGCCTCTCCTTTTGCCCTTGTTTGCCCGTCACCAGCGCGCACCGGAGCCCCAGTGGGGTGAGGTAGCGCAACAGCTGGCGGTAGTGCTGCTCGGCCAGGATCTCGGTGGGGGCCATCATGGCGCACTGGAAGCCGTTCTCAATCGCCACCAGGAAGGCCAGTATGGCCACCACGGTCTTGCCTGAACCCACGTCTCCCTGGACCAGACGCTGCATCGGTCTGGGCGAGGCGAGGTCCCTGGCGATCTCCTGAAACACCCGCTCTTGCGCGCTCGTGAGCGTAAAGGGCAGCAGAGCCCGGCAGCGGCTGACCAGCCCGTCCGGCGCGACGTTGAAGGCCAGCCCGCTTTCCTGGGTGTCGGTGCGGTGGCGCCGGAAGGCCAGCAACAGCTGGATGGCAAAGAGCTCATCGAAAACCAGACGGCGCCGGGCCTGCTCGCAAGCCGACTTGTCTTCCGGGAAATGAATCTGTTTGAGTGCTGACCTCAAATCAAGCAGCTCATACTTCTGACGCACCGGTTCGGGAAGCACGTCCTCCAGCCGCTCGCCGTACGCCTCCAGGGCGTTGTGGATGATCAGGCGCAGATAGCGCAGGCTCAGCCCCTCTGTGAGCGGATATACCGGAACCAGCCGCCCGGTATGGATGGTGTCGACTTCTTCACCGGGCTCGGTCAGCCCGCCCAGAATCTCGATTTCAGCGTTTTTGAGCTGGAAGCGGCCGCGAAAGCGGTCCACCTCTACCGTGCCGGAAGCCAGTACCTGCGCCCCTTTTGGAAATTGCTCCTTATAGCGGTCGAGCAAATACTTATTGGACTTCCCGCCGACAAAGCGCGTTACGGTGACGGTGCCGGTGCCGTCGCCTATGACCACGCTCAACACGGAGACATTGCCTTTCTTCGACTGAAACGCTCCCACCGAGCGGATGGTGCCAAAAACCGTTACCTCCTGGCCGGCAACGAGATCGCGGATCATCAACCGGTTTTGAAAGTCCAGATGACGCCGGGGATAATGCCGCAGAAGATCGGCTACAGTGTAAATGCCCAGGTTGTTGAGAACCGCGGCCAGCTTCGGTCCGACGCCGCGCACAAATTTCACGTCGATCTCGCCTACCGGCTGCACCACCCGATGATCGCCTGCCGCGGCTTCCTTTGCTGGCAGCGGCGCTGCCCCTGCCGCTTGTGCCGGTGCGGGGCTTGCCGCAAGGGAGCGCCGGCCGGCGCTCGGCATGGCATGGTCGGGCGGGCGGGCTGGCTCCGGCGAGCAACCGGCGGGCGCTGCCATCGCATCGGTGCCGGGCGACGCCGCGCCGGCTTGCCGGCAGTATTCAGGAACGGCATCCAGAAGCTCCTCTACCCTGCGTACTATCGATATGCGCGTAGCCACATCCAGATTCGGATACTGCCGAAACAACCCGCGAATAGTTGCCCAGCGAGCATCGACCGGGTAGCGCCGGCACAGCCGATCGGCGGTCTGGCGCATGAATTGAGAGAAAGTGGAGCGCCTGCCCTGGAAATCGGCATAACGTGCGCGTCTTTCTACTTCGATTGCACGCTTGAGGGCGGATACCTCCGCTTCCCTGTTGGCGCCGGGATGTGCTTTAGTGGTCATTGCGCCACGCTAGTGTATATATCTCAGCCTGGGAGCCAGCGATTCTATCTAAGCCTAGAAGATCGAGGCGCTCCCGGCAATGAAAATTTGGTTAGCGGGCAAACGCCAGGCTGTTTTTACTGCAGTCTGTTGAGGATGAGCTTGCTGATTGCCTTCAATGTGGCGAATACGCCCAGCCCCTCGGAGGCGACCGCCTCGAAGCTGGGAACGCCGCGTATGTTGAGCTCCTTCTCCATGCGCTCGATCGGCATGGCCGAGGCCAGGTCGCGCTTGTTGTACTGCAGGACCCAGGGCACGTTGTCCAGCGTCAGGCCGTATTCGGCGAGGTTCTCGATCATGTTCTGGAGCGACTCCACATTGTCCTTGGAGCGCATGATGTCCGAATCGGCAACAAAGATAATGCCGTCGACACCGTTTAGAATGAGCTTGCGGCTGGCATTGTATTCCACCTGGCCCGGCACGGTGTATAGCGAGAAACGCGTCTTGAACCCCTGAACGCTGCCCAGATCCAGAGGCAGGAAGTCGAAGAAGAGCGTGCGTTCAGTTTCGGTGGCCAGGCTGATGAGTTCGCCGCGCGTGGTCGGGGCTAGTTGGCTGTGAATGTACTTGAGATTGGTCGTTTTGCCACCAAGTCCGGTGCCATAGTAGACGATTTTGCAGTTGATTTCCCTTGCCGCGTAATTTACAAGCGCCATTCTCGGGTTCCTATTCCTGTCCCAGCCGCCCTAGCCATCCACAGCACGAATTTGGTTGATTCAATTGATACCACGTTTTTGGTGCCGTTAACAGGCCTTTATGCCACATCCAGGCCAATCAACGGAAGCCGTGTCAACCAGCCTGGAACCCCTTCTTGATAACCGCGCCCCGACCAAAGCGTGAAGCCCGCCATAACGTTGCTTTCAACCACAGACTACCACGAGAATCCCGCCTTCTGCCAACTGACAAGTCCATTTCTTTGCAGCGTCTGCTGGCCGCTCCGCTGCGCTCACCACAGGGCGGACGGCGCGCTCGGCACGGGGCAAGTAAGCCGACTCTCCGACGGCGCCGGCCGCCGGAACCGGCTTTCCTTGCAACGCACAACGGAAAATATGAGCTTTTTTGGAAGGGGCGCCGCTGCGTGTTAAAATCTTCATTTGCCTTGCCCGTCCAAGCTTCGACCAGCGCAGCGGGGAGGCGTGCCTGCGGATCTCGGCATGGGCAAGCTCCTGCGCCAAGCGCCGATCCGCACGACAAGCGCCAGTTGCCCGGGAGTTCAAGTCAGAAGGATAAGCCATGGCCAGACGTTGCGATGTTTGCGGAAAGGGACCGATGACCGGTTACAACTACACCTTTCTTCGTTCACACTGGAATCCCCACAACAAACGGCGCTGGCTGCCCAACCTGCAACCCGTCAAAGCGCTTGTCGGCGGGGCGATCAAACGCCTGAAGGTCTGCACGGGCTGCATCAAGGCAGGCAAGGTGCGCCGGGCCGTGTAGGGTCCTAAAATCCGTAGCTGCGAACGAGGTCGAGCAGACGTTCTTTGCCCACGTGATAGACGGCGTTGCAGAAGTGGCAACGCCCTTCGGCTTGCCCTTCTTCTTCCGCCATCTCCAGCAGGTCTTTCTTTCCAAGAACCTTGAGCGCCTCCACGAAGCGCTCTTCGGAGCACTTGCAGAAGAACTTGAGCGGCTGCACGCCGGTCAGCGGATAAACCTCGAAGCCGTTCATGATGCGCTGCAGTATCTGTTCGTGCGTCATGCCTCTGCGCATGAGGAAGGTAAACGTTCCGAAGGTGGTGATGTTGTTTTCGATCCGGCAGATGGTTTCCTCTGTGTGCCCGGGCAAAAGCTGCACTATCAGCCCACCGGCAGCTTCCACCCCACGCCTGGTCAGATGGGTGCCGACTATGACGACCGAGCCGGTTTGCTCCGAGGAGACTAAATAGCGGTTTATATCCTCGGCCACCTCGCCGGTCGAAAGCTCGACGGTGGAGACGTAAGGGATGCCGTAGCCCAGGTCTATGGTCACGTGCAGATAACCGTTGCGCCCGATGGCGGCGCCAACATCAAAATTCCCCAGGGAATTGAGCGGCAGCTCGACCTGGGGATTCTCCACAAAACCTCTTACGGTGCCCTTCGGTGAGGCATCCACCATCACCTTGCCCAGCGGCCCGTTGCCCTGGAATTTCAGTGTCACCTGGCCGGTTTTGGCCACCACCGCCGCCAGCAGCGCCCCTCCCGTGAGCGCGCGCCCGAGGGCGGCCGTGGCCGTGTAGGAGAGGTCGTGTCGTCGCCTGGCCTCGCTGACAAGGCTGGTGGTCGTAGCTATTACCGCGCGTATGGTGCCGTCCTTGGAGATTGCCTTTAAAATCCCGTCTTCCATGGACACCACCTCGGTACCGGTTTCCCTATTTTATCAGTTTACAAGAACAGTCAAGACGCGCTGGCCTTGCAGAAAGCAGAGACCACTCGAGGCAGGCCGTTCAGATCTGCATGCACCAGAGTCGACTCAAGCCCGCTTTCGGCGAAGATCCGGGCCACGGTCTCGGCCTGCCCGTCTCCCACCTCCACTGCCACGAAGCCTCCCGGGCGCAGGCACAGCGGCGCTCTGCCAGCCAAATCGCGGTAAAATCCCAGCCCGTCTTCGCCCCAACCGTACAGGGCCTCAACCGGCTCGTACAGTGCGATCTCCGGGGCCAGCCATTCTTTGGCCCCGGGGGCGATGTAAGGCGGATTGCAGACAAGGCCGTCCAGATCCGCAAGCAGCATCTCCCGCCAATCGCAGGCAACGAGAGTGATCCTTTCCATGACACCATGCGCGGTGGCATTCTCCCGAGCCAGAGCGACAGCCGCCTGACAGACGTCCGTCCCCACAAGCGTTGCCGACGGCCTGTGCTTGAGTATGCTCACGGCCACCGCGCCAGTACCCACACCAATTTCGGCAAGACGATCCGCCCCGCTCTCCCGGCAAAGCGCAAGCGTGACCTCCACAAGCGTCTCGGTGTCCGGGCGAGGAATGAAGACACCGGGGGCAACACGAAATCTCAGCCCGAAAAAATCCGTGTAACCAAGGATATACTGCAACGGCACCCGGCGCCTGCGCTCTTCCAGAATGCGGTACATCTGGCTTGTGGCAAGCGGTCCGGGATCGGCATTTGCCTTGAGTATCTGTTCGGCCAGGCGCCAGCCGGTTGCCTGCTCGACTATGAGGTCCGCCTCCCTGCGGCATTCGGCTTCCTCGAGGCCGGCTGCCCTGAGCCCGGCGACAAGCTCTGCCTTCAGCTCATCCAGTCGCGCCACTGCCGGTTTACTTCTGTCCGTTGGGCGGCTCGGAGTCACCGAGAAGCCGTCGCTGGTCGGCCAGAATGTTTGCGTCGATGAGCTTGTCCAGGTCGCCCTCCAGCACCTGCTCCAGGCTGAAATTCTGATTGAGCCGGTGGTCGGTTACGCGGTTGTCCTTGTAGTTGTAAGTGCGAATCTTCTCCGAGCGATCGCCTGTGCCCACCTGTGCGCGCCTCTGATCGGTGAGGGCCTGCTGCTGGGCCTCCAGCTGAATCTGGTAGAGCTTGGCGCGCAAGATCTGCTTGGCGCGCTCCTTGTTCTGTAGCTGGCTGCGCTCTTCCTGGCAGGCCACCATGAGGCCGGTCGGCTTGTGCACTATGCGCACGGCCGTCTCCACCTTGTTTACGTTTTGACCGCCGGCGCCCCCGGAGCGCATGGTGGTGATTTCAAGATCCTTTTCATCCAGCTGTACGTCGATCTCATCGGCTTCAGGCATGATTGCCACGGTAGCCGTCGATGTGTGCACGCGTCCCGAGGCTTCCGTCACCGGCACGCGCTGGACGCGATGCACCCCTTGTTCGTATTTGAGCCGGCTGTATACGCTCTCGCCGCGGACGTTGGCGATTACCTCCTTGTAGCCGCCCAGCTCGCCCTGGCTGGCACTGACAATCTCGACGGTCCAGCCCATCCTGTCCGCGTATTTCAGGTAGAGGCGCAAGAGATCGCCGGCAAACAGCGATGCTTCATCCCCGCCCGTGCCGGCGCGGATTTCCAGCATGATGTCCTTCTCGTCGTTGGGATCCCTGGGCAGCAAGAGTAAGCGAAGCCTGTCTTTGAGCTGGCTGTCGCGCTCCTTGAGCTCGGAGACTTCCTGCTCGGCCAGCTCGCGCAGGTCTTTGTCCGTTTCCGTTCTCAAGATTTCCTGGGCGCCCTGCAGGTGGTTCTGGACCTCCCGCCACTCATGGTACACGCTTACCGTTTTTTCCAGCTGGTGCCTTGCCTTGGCCAGGCGCTTGAAATTTGCCTGGTCGCCGATTACAGCCGGGTCCGAGAGCTTTTCGTCGAGCTCGCGGTAAGCCTTTTCGATCTCCTGGAGCTTGGCTATGAACTGGTCCATATGTTGCCGGTAGCGTTGAAGTGCCATGAAATTCTGAATCAGGGTTACGATACCACAGTTTTCAATAGGCACCGCTCGCCCAATACAATCATAAGATTCTCTGGCGCCCGGTGCCCGCAAGACGGCACAGCCAGGCGGAGGGTCGGTTGTTGCGGCAGGCTCAGGCGCGCGGCGAGGCGACCGGCTCCTCGATAAGTTCGATGTCCACCGATTCTTTGTCGCCCACAGCTGTAAGCTGGCGGCGCAGATCGGATATGGACAGCGCGGGGGGCACCTGCACCGTAGCACGCATGCAAAACAGCGGCGTGCCTGTTACCGGAGCGCTTACAACCTTGCTGTCCATGGACTGGATATTGATGGACTGATCCTTGAGGAATCTGGCTATCTCATGGACGATGCCTTCGTGGTCGGCGCCGCTGACGTTAAGCTGGCAGGTAAGATAACCCCTGAAGCGATCGGGATCGAAAGCGGCAGTTTGCTTGGCTGAGACGGTAATGCCCTCAGATGCCAGCGCATCGAGAGCTCGGGACATGCTGTCGACGCGCTCGGCCTCCACCGACACCAGCATGATTGCCGCGAACTCGCCCCCCAGGAGCGCCATGCGGCTATCCTCGAGATTGGCGCCGTGCTCGACCAGAACGGCCGTTATCCTGGCCACGATGCCGGGACGGTCCTGTCCGGTAGCGGTAATTACCAACTGGCTTTTCATGAGCCTGCCCCCAGTTCCTTAACAACACCAGCCCGGGCTGCGCTTCAGGTTGGCGGTTGGACCGGCAATGCTTTCCTCAGGAAGAAGCGCTTGTGTCCTTCGGGAAAGTCCTCCAGCACGCCGAAGACCGAGTAGCCTCTGCGCTCGTAAAACATCAAAGACTGGAAGCTGTAGGTGGACAGATAAGCGTACTTGCAACCCCGGGCGGCAGCCTCCTGCTCAGCCATAAGCAGCATCCTGGAGCCGAAACCCAGCCGCCTCAGGCTCTCCCTGACGGCTACGTTCTCGACGTAAAGCCAGTTCCAGTAGGTTTCGCCATTCAGGCCGCCCACGACGTTGCCGTCCTTGTCCCTCAGCAAGATGACCAGCGGTTGAAAGTTGCTGGGCCCGGCCTTGGCGTCGTTGTACTCCCTCAAGATGGCCCAGAAATGCTCCAGGTCCTTCTTTTCAGGCTCGTGCTCGACCTTCAGCGTGAACTCTTCCATGACGCTCCTGCTTAAGCAACCCGATGACAGCACGCACGCCGCGGTACCTGGGCGCCCGAAGGCTCTGCCACCTTTGTGGTAACCCGGAGAGGGAGGGATTCGAACCCTCGCTGCCCTTGTGAGGCAGACAGTCTTTCCAGGACTGCACGATAGACCACTCCGACACCTCTCCATGCAATCCGGGGGGCCATTATAGCCGATCAGCATGCAGGGCAACTACTGGCAGCCGCGGCAGCGCCGGCGATACCGCATATGGTGCACGCCGGCAGCGCGCGATTAAGCTCCGACGGCCGCGCGCGCCTGCTTTTGAGCCGCCTCGATTATGGACAGGAACTCGTCCGGTTTGAGGCTCGCCCCGCCCACCAGGCTGCCGTCGATATCACTCTGCTCCAGCTGCTCGGCGACGTTGCCCTTGTTGACGCTGCCGCCGTAGAGTATGGGAATTCTTTGCGCAAAGTCCTTCCTGTTGAAGAGGTTGGTGATCGTGCCGCGGATCAGCTTGGCCACGCGATTGGCCTCCTCCGCCTCGCACACCTGTCCGGTGCCAATCGCCCAGACCGGCTCGTAGGCGATGATCAGCCTGCCGAGTTCGGCCGGATCGATGTCCGATAGGGCAGCAGCCACCTGGCGGCTGACCACCGAATCAGTCAGATGGGACTCCCGCTCGTCCACCGTCTCTCCCACACAGACAATAGGCGTAAGCCCGTGCTTGATTGCCGCCTTCAGCTTGAGGTTGACGGTGGCATTGGTCTCCCCGAAGTACTGCCGGCGCTCGGAGTGGCCCAGGATGACGTAGGCGACGCCCAGCTCCTTGAGCATAAGCGGCGAGATTTCGCCGGTGTACGCCCCTGACTCCCGGTAGTCCATGTTTTGCGCCCCGACGGCGATGACGCTTCCGGCTGTTACGGCCACAACCGTCTCGGTGCTGGTGAAGGGAGGGCACAGCACTATGTCGGGAAGGTTCTCCCGTCCGGCCACACCGTCGACTATCGCCCGGGCAAGCTCCCTTGCCTCCGGGCGGGTCTTGTTCATCTTCCAGTTGCCGGCAATCACGAGCGGGCGTTCCGCAGTAGTCACTCAGTGGCCCTCCTTGACTAGCCGCCCCAGCCGGCGGCGCCTCACATTCAACTCGACAGCGGCCATTCTAATCGATCGCCTCAATCGATTAGAATAGCTTGATCGGTCATCTTCGGAGCCCTTTCACCCGTGAGCGAGCAGAGCACACCCAGGGAAATTCCCGCCTCCAGCCAGCGGCTGCCCGAGTGGGCGAGGCGGTCCGTTCTCAACACGGAAGAAAACCGTCATGTCAGGAAGATCCTGAAAGATAAGCAGCTCAACACCATCTGCGAGAGCGGTCGCTGCCCCAATAAAGGCGAATGCTGGGCGCAGGGCACGGCCACCTTCCTGCTTATGGGACCACTCTGCACGCGCACCTGCAAATTCTGCTCGGTCAACAAGGGGCGCCCGGCGCCGCTCGATGAAAGCGAGCCTGCCCGCGTGGCCGAGGCAGCCAGGCAGATGGGGTTGCGGCACGTGGTTGTCACCTCGGTCAACCGGGACGACTTGCCGGATCAGGGAGCCGCTCACTTTGCCCGCACCGTAACGGCCTTGTATGAAGCCATTCCGGGCGTGGCGGTGGAGGTGCTCACCCCGGACTTTCAAGGTCGCCGGGACTTAATCGCCACCGTGCTGGCGGCCGGGCCTACCGTTTTCAATCACAACGTGGAAACGGTGCCGCGCCTTTACAAGCGCGTGCGACCCGGCTCCCGGTACGACCGGTCGCTGGCGGTTTTGTCCGCGGCCAAGGAGATTGCCCCGCACATTCACACGAAATCCGGCTTGATGCTGGGACTGGGGGAAACCGACCAGGAGATAAGGGCCGTTCTCCATGATCTGCGCCGGCACCAGTGCGACTTTCTCACCCTCGGTCAATACCTGCGACCGACGCGCGATCAGCTTCCGGTCAGCCGCTACGTCACACCGGAGGAATTCGAGCGCCTGGGCCAGTACGCCTGGGAACTGGGCTTCAAGATGGTCAACTCCGGTCCCCTGGTGCGCAGCTCATATCACGCCGGCGAGCTGGCGTCACAGTTACGGTAATGGTAAGCGGAGAACACTTGAGCAAGGACCAGCTTTCCGGATCGCCGCTGGACGAGGCGTTACGGCTTCTGGAGGCGGGCGAACCGGAAGCCTGTTTCCACCATGTTCGTGAACACTGGCTTGCCAACCCGGACGACGCGGAGGCTGCCAAGATCCTCTGCCGACTTTTCACGGAGGCAGGCGCCTCCGAGCTCGCCTTGAGCCTGGAAAAGCTGGTCGAGGAGCCGGATGCCGTAACCAGCGACCCCAACAAGCTCTTCGAAGCAGGCTATCACCTCATCGATCACAGGCAGTTCGAACTAGCCGCGATGCTCTTGAAGCGCTGCCTCACGGTGGAGCCGGACGATCCGACGCTCAACTACGAGCTGGCATACGCCTTGATGTCGCTGGGCCGCTACCGGGAGGCCATCCCCCTTTTCGAGCGCGCGGCAGCCGAGGCCGATGATTTCGATGTGAGGCTGAACCTGGCTGTCTGCTATGGCTGTACGCGCGATATCGGCCGGGCCCGCCGCATGATTGATCTCATGTCGAAGCTGGTCGAGGACGACGAGCAGAAGGATGAGCTTGCCCATCGTCGTCTGGTCATACGCCGGCTCGAGGCCTTAAGCGACAAAGCCAGCCTCACCGCCAGGGACTGGATGTACGCGCAGTACGGCTCGGTGCTGGTGACACAGCCGGGCGAAAGTGGCATTCCCGGTCCG
>DATNRD010000716.1:0-2166 GCA_036703665.1 Candidatus Obscuribacterales bacterium | reverse complement strand
CCGTGCGCGCCGTGTCGATGCTTCTCATTGCGCTGGCAGGAGTGGCGGCACTGGGTGCGCATGCCGCCAATGGTAACGCCGTGCGCGAGTGGGCTTGCCGGCTTCAAGCAGGACAATCCGCCTGTCGTGAAATCCGCTTGGGAGCAGACGCCACTTCCCCCGGCTTTGCTTCGCGGCCACGGGCTGCCGGGTTGCTCCGTACAAGACCCACCTGGGCTGCCGTTATCCTCGACACGGACAGGCACGGCGGCGAGGCTCTTGTATCGGTCAACGGAAAGACCCTTTCCGACAAGCCGGTGTCGATATACCAGTATGATGCTTCAGCATTTGCCGCGTTACCCGAGCTCGAGCAGCTCGGTGTGCTTCTCGACAGGCCAATGGAATCCATCCGCCAGTGGCGCGCGGTGGAGGTCCCGGTTTCCTGGCTGAATCTGGCTGGCTCTAACGAGATCCGTCTCCAGCCGACACCCGGGAGCCGGGTGACGATTTACGGCGACTACCCGCCGACGGTGGGCAGGCGGAGAATACTGTCGCTCAAGTCGTTCAGCCCTGCCAAGATCTGGTCGTCGGTAACCGCCCTGGAAGGGCGGGTCGTGAATCCAGTGCCGGCCGCGGCCGTGCCCTCGCGCTCACGCCTGCTCGACAAACGCGGGCAGGCGAAAAGCGATCTTTCCGGTGCGCCCGGACTGCAGGTAGGAGAGTATCGCCTTCATCTCGTCCTGGGATATGAGGGGGGAGCTGCCCGCGCACCAGAAAAGCAGCGGTTGTCCGCGGGTGGCCATAGAGAAGAACCCTTCACCACGGTTTTGCCAGCAAGCAGGTTCGTGCCACCGCTGGCAGGCACAGCCGCTCCTCGGGCGATACCAGGCCGCGAGATGGGATGGCACCGCTGTGAGGTTCCAGTTGGTAATATCGGTGGCGGCGGCACTGTTTCCATCCGCTTGTCCGGCAGGGCCCGGTGTGCCGGCTCCCCTGCCGTCGTTGCGGTGGTGCCGGTCCTCAAGGGAGGGGGGGCTAGCGAGGCAGTGGTCCCTCCCGGAGCCTTGCGAGCCTTCCACGCCACGCCGGCTGGCGCTCCTTTCGTGCTTTGCCAGGAGGTGTCCTGCCGCCTGCTGAAAGGCGGGCTATCGAGCGTGCGCATCGATGTTCACACCAGAGCCGACGTCGCGTTCCAGGACCTTACCCTCGAAATCAAACCGGTCAGCCGCCCCGATTTCAGCAAGAGTCGCGTTCTGGTTTATTGACGGCTTACTGTTCCCGGCAGGCGCTCAGATCTTCCGCACTCTCGAGCTGGGTACCTTGGCTCGCGCGGATGGAACTGCCGGATAAAGCCCGTCGTCCTCGCAGTCTTCCAGAATCAGCGCGCCGGCGCCTATGATGCATCGGGCGCCTACCTTGATGTGATCCCTTATGGTGGCGTTGATCCCCAGGAAGCAATTCTCGCCGATTTCCGTGCCACCGGAAATCACCACATGAGATGTGATGAAAACATTGTCTTTGATGACGCAATGGTGTCCCAGATGATTGCCGCTCCATATTGTTACGTTGTTGCCGATCTTGACGAAAGGCTGGATAGTGACGTCTTCGAGAATGAAACAGTTGTCCCCTATGGCTGGCTTGGCCCAGAGGGACGTTCGCGAACTGATATAGGAGATGAGCTCGTAACCCTTGCGCTTAGCCTCGTCGTATTTCTTGCGTCGCAGCGTATTGAGCCCGGTGTAACCGATCGCCACCAGCATCTTTGTCGTATCTGGCGGAAATAGATCTTCCAGTTCTTCAAACGGCACGACAGGCAGTCCAAGAAACGCCGTCTCGGACAGGTATTCATTGTCGACCGTGAAGGCTCTCACCTGGTACGGGCTGTCGTTGGTCAGGTAGAAGTGAAAAATCTCTGCCAGTTCGCCGTTTCCGAAAATGACGACATCGGTCATTGCTGCTCTCCTTGATCAGGTTACTTCGGCAGTTTCGGACTGCTCGGCGAGCCCGGCCGTGACGGCACGGTCGGACGACTCCCGGAAGAACTCTTCTAAGCAGTTGGCGACATAGGCGATGTGCTCATCGGTCAGTCCCCGCCAGAAGGGAAGCCTGACCAGGCACTCGCTCGACTGCTCGGTGACCGGCAGCTGGCCGCTTGACCGGCCAAACCGTGCACCGGCGGGGGCGCTG
>DATNRD010000715.1:0-2402 GCA_036703665.1 Candidatus Obscuribacterales bacterium | reverse complement strand
GGGTGAGGCGGCATATCTGCTCGGTGAACTCGAGTACGATGGTTGCATTTATGCCGAGCTGCTCAGCCTGGGCCAGCCGCTGCTCGAGGACGGTCAGCAAAAGCGGCGATTTACCGGTGGTAAGCGTGCGTGGATGCTCCTTGAAGGTGACCATAACCGAAGAAATCGCCATCTTACGTGCGTCGGCGATGGCCGCGTCGATGACAGCCTGATGGCCCAGGTGTACCCCGTCGAAGAAACCGAGCGCTATCGCTGACTTTTCGAGCAACCCCGGGTGGATTTCATAGAAGACTTTCATCTTTCTGGGGCGAGCCTGTTGCCGTCCTGCGATTGTCTCCGCCCCGCACGGCAGGTCGGCGGACCAAACTCTACTGGTCATTGGCGGCACCAGTCAATCATTCTATCCCACGGCCATGTTAAACGTTCTTCCCTCCCGGTGCTCACGCCAGCCTGCCATCGGCGCTGTGTGTTAAAATTAGCGGATGGTCTGGTAATCGTGAATCCCGCATCCTTCCTTTACTTGCCCTCATTCGGAGTACAAGAGAAGGGACGGGGAATTTTTCTGAAGGTTATGTCGAACGGAAAATCTGAAGCCGCCATGGCTCCAACAACGGAAGGCGACAATGGAGCGGGCGCCGACAATTACACTGCCTCTACCATCGATGTTTTAGAGGGGCTGGAAGCCGTCAGGGTCCGCCCGGGTATGTACATCGGCAGCACCGGGCCCAGGGGGCTGCACCATCTCGTGTACGAGATCGTGGACAACTCCGTGGACGAGGCGCTTGCCGGCTACTGCAAGAACATCGACGTAACGATCAACGAGGACAACTCCGTCACCGTCGAAGACGACGGGCGCGGCATCCCCACCGACGTTGTCGAAAAGACCGGCAAGAGCGCGGTAGAGACGGTGTTTACCGTTCTTCATGCCGGCGGCAAGTTCGGCGGTGGCGTGTACAAGGTCTCGGGGGGGTTGCACGGGGTGGGAGCCTCAGTTGTGAACGCGCTGTCCCGCAGGCTGGAGGTGGAGGTCTACCGGGACAACAAGATTCACCGGCAGGTATACGAGCGCGGCAAGCCGGTAGGCGGGCTGGCGGTGACAGGCGCAACCAGCAAGCGCGGGACCCGGGTCACTTTCTGGCCGGATGACGAGATCTTCCACGACATCAACGAAGAGGGCGAGCGAGTCCACATAACAGTCGAGTGGGATGTCCTGGCGACGCGCCTGAGGGAGATGGCTTTCCTCAATAAGGCTCTGCGCATCACGATCACGGACAAGCGCGAGGAAAACAAAACCGATACCTACTACTACGAGGGCGGTATCGCAAGTTATGTCGAGTACCTGAACGACACGCGCACCCCCTTGTTCAAGCCGCCTGTCTACTTCGAGCAAGAGCGCGACGGAGTGGTGGTGGAAGCGTCGCTTCAGTGGACGGACATATATGCGGAGTCCATCTACACCTTTGTCAACAACATCAACACGCACGATGGCGGCACGCACTTAACCGGCTTTCGCAACGCCCTTACGCGCGTTATCAACGACTACGCGCGCAAGAATGGTCTCATTAAGGAGAACGAGTCCAACTTCACGGGCGAGGACGTCCGAGAAGGGCTGACCGCTATCCTCTCTGTAAAGGTGTCCGAGCCGCAATTCGAGGGACAAACCAAGGAGCGGCTGGGCAACCGCGAGGTGCAGGGGATTACCCAGTCGGTGGTAAGCGAGAAGCTGTCCGATTGGATGGAGCTCAATCCGAAGGCGGCCAAGGACATCGTAGCCAAGGCTGTTCAAGCCAGGACTGCCCGCGAGGCGGCTCACAAGGCGAAAGTCCTTGTGCGCAGACAGTCGGCTCTCGAGAACTCGTCGCTTCCCGGCAAGCTGGCGGATTGCTCCGATCGGGATCCAGCACGCTGTGAGATTTACCTGGTGGAGGGTGATTCGGCCGGCGGCAGCGCCAAGCAAGGACGCAACCGGACATTCCAGGCGATCCTGCCGTTGCGCGGCAAGATTTTGAACGTCGAAAGGGTGCAACCGACCCGCATATACGACAACGCAGAAGTGCAGGCCATAATTCAGGCTCTCGGGCTTTCCGTCAAAGAGGACGAGGAGGAGGGAAGCAAGAGCACGGGGCTTCTCAGACCCAATGCGGAAAATCTGGACCTGTCCAAGTTGCGCTATCACAAAGTAATCATCATGACCGATGCCGATGTCGACGGCAGCCACATTCGCACGCTTCTGCTTACCTTCTTCTTCCGTTACGCCAGGCCGCTCGTGGAGCAGGGCTACGTCTACATCGCTCAACCGCCGCTCTATAAGGTGGAAAAGGGCAAGCGAACGGAGTACTGCTACAACGAGCACAAGCTGGAGGCGGTTCTGGCGGAGATGGGCGAAAAGGCTGTGGTCCAGC
>DATNRD010000714.1:0-3610 GCA_036703665.1 Candidatus Obscuribacterales bacterium | reverse complement strand
GCAGATAGAGCCTGTGTGGGGCACGAGGCCCCAGGTAGAGGGGGATGTCTTCCGCGCAGTACTGGGTGGGTCGACAACTCGCCAAGATCCGTCGATTGCTATCAAGTCTGTCTCCGGGCGTGCTGTGACAATCAAGGCCGGCACCACTGCCGGGGTCAATCGAAACGGAATCATCGCCTTCTACGATAATGAAGCTAAGGAGCTATCCGGTTCGAAGCATCTGCTTGGACAGGGAACGGTAACCGAAGCCCGCGCGTACGAGGCTGACGTTGCATTGGCCAATGACGTACCCCAGGCGGCACTCGAGAAGGCACAAGCCGTGCTCATCACGCCCGGGTTCAGTAGCGCTCCGGTGGCGGTCGGCTTCGTGACGGCACGTGATCCTCGCCTGGCGGAGCCCGCATTTAAGCGGTTCAAGGATGAGCTTTCGGCGAAAATGATGGAAACCACTGGCATCTCCTTTGTGACCGCACCCTCTGAGAATGCTTTGAAGAAACAAGCTGGGCTAGATGCCGCTGTCGTCAGCTGGACTTTTGGCGCCTTTGAGAATTGGGCCAAAGGACGGGGCCTCGACCCGGCAAAGGGACTGAAGGCAAGTCCAAAGTCAGACGAAGTAGTTTATATTCTCACGGACAGATCTGACCAACCGCTCTACGGCATGTGTGTGCTGCCATCAGATCCGAATGCAGTCGACACAATTCTCGACGCCGTACGCAAGCGCGCCCGGCAACAGTCGCTCCTGAGGCTGTCGAATGATACGGAGTCGCCGATGAATGGCGCCGTGGAGGCTACGATCTGGAAAGTGACGGAGTACGAACGCAAACCTGACCACCCCGGCATCATCGTCAAGAGGGAGGAGCCAGTGAAAGGTACTCACGTGCCATTCGTGGCCGGCGAGTATTACCGCCTGCACTTGAAGAACGTTTCGAAGGAGCCTGTTTACGTCAATGTACTCGCGCTGGGCACAAGCGGGAGGATTGTGCCTCTGTTCCCGGTTCCCGGCGAGACGGAGGCCATGGCGCCCGGGCATGAGGAGATCATTCCACGGGACGACGCCATAAAGGCGGCGCTTCCTGTAGGTGTCGACACTTTTCGAATTATCGTCTCGGACAAGTACACAGACCTGAGCTTCCTGAGACAGGATGCGGTATTGAGGGGATTGAAGACGAGGGCACCGCTGGAAGACAAATCCGGACTCGGGCGGCTATTTCTTGCCGGCACGACCAGAGAGCTGGAGACGTCTGCAGACCTGCCCCCTCCCGACCGTTGGGGCACTACGATGGTAGAGGTAGAGGTGCTTCCTCAGGTACCGCCCAGGGAAACGGCAACGCGCCTCTAATTGCGTTCCCGTTCCTGCCTGGCCGGTGAGCAGGTCGTTGGTCAGGGAGTGTTCTTCGGGCTCTGTCGCTGAGTAGGCTGCAGAGCGCCGATTGCTGCCTTGGCGCCTGCAGCGTCGTGCAGTTACCATGCCCTGTCAGGACGCTGGCTGACGTGGGCGAACGAGGCTTCGCGCAAACTTTTAGTGGTTTCATGAAACAGCCTGACGGTCGGCGTCGCATCATGACTGTTGACAGCAGCAGAGCAGCCAACCGGCAGGGCGCATACGCTTTATAGCTTAATGCCGCTACGGGTAGTGCCTGCTGGCAGTCGAAGGAGTACCCAATTCAGGAGACAAGGCAATGCCATCAATTCCAGATACTCTTCTCAACTCAGCACTGGTAATCGCGACGTCCATAATGTCGGCAGGTTTCGCTTCGCCCGTGGCTTCATCGGCAGCGACTTCCTCTGCCGGGCACAGCATGGTGCCCCAGCAGGTGGCCACGCACGCGATGGCCTCGACGGTATCAGTTTACGTGTATGACAAGCACGGGCTGCCTGGTGGTCACGGCAGCGGCTTTTTTGCTGCCCCTGAGGTTCTGGTTACGAACTATCATGTAATCGAAAATGGGACGGCGGGATTCATCCGGTTTGCCGGTGTGGACAGAAGGTACCGCATACAAGCGGTCTTAGCAGTAGACACCAGCAACGATCTCGCCCTGCTGTACGTGCCCGGAACGCGAGCACCGTCGCTGGTGCTGGGCAGAGACAATGCAGTTCGTGTGGGGGACAGGGTTTATGCTGTGGGGGCGCCTCTCGATCTTCCCCTCAGCGTGACGCCCGGTTACATCAGCAATCTATCTGCACAAGGGATGCTGCAGATGACAGCGCCCATCTCTCCTGGTAACAGCGGCGGGCCGCTCCTTGATGAATATGGGCGTGTGATCGGCATCGTGCGAGCCTTCTACCCGGGCGGGCAGAACCTCAATCTGG
Organism: Candidatus Obscuribacterales bacterium; assembly: GCA_036703665.1. Taxonomy (GTDB): domain Bacteria; phylum Cyanobacteriota; class Vampirovibrionia; order Obscuribacterales; family Obscuribacteraceae; genus DATNRD01. The sequence goes on along the minus strand of DATNRD010000714.1, from coordinate 1,300 downwards.
CCATTAAAGTAGGACACCTCGAGGAGCTGCTAGCACGGATAGCGCGCTGAACTGGCGCGTGATGCTCAAGGCAAATTCAAAGGAGAAGTAATCATGGCAGTGATAGATCCAGTACAGGCTTTCGAGGAGAGCAACTGTTACGGCTGGCATAGTGCGTCCTGGATTAAGACGTACGTGACTGCGGGGGATGAGAGCGCCGATACGGAGGTGCTGATGAGCTTGTCCACGCACCCGGATCTGAGGATCAGGCAGAGGGTCGCGGAAAATCCAAAGGCACCGACGCAGGCTCTCGATCTGCTCTGTGCAGATCCATCGGTGGAGGTTCGGTGCGCTCTGGCGAGCAACGCGCACATTTCCAGGCACGTGGCTGTTCGCCTGGTGAATGATGGCGATGCGACGGTGCGCTATGCTTGTGCGGAGAACAACTTGCTGGATGAGGAACTGCTGCTTGAGTTGGCTGAGGACGAGAACCCTTATGTGGCGCACAGAGCCATGAAAACCCTGAGGAATAAAGCGTTGAACGCTTCCGACTCAGCGATGCCTAACATTTAGGGTTCTCACTAAATTGCGATAACCGATGCTGCCTCACAATCGAAGTGCAGCGCAAACCAAGGAGCGCACGATTGGTGAGAACAGCGAGGACTAAGACCATGACCGACAGCAAGCCCAACACCGACGCCAATAACGGTAGACCCACGGCCTTTAGCACGCTGGAGCAAGTCGATTTCGATCAATCTTCTCCTCCGACAGGCGACACGCAGCCGTCTCCACGGCCGGCGGCTCAACCATTTTCGCGCGGACGCAAGTCCCGAACGATTTCGATAATCGCCGGCTCTCTGGTGGCTGCCGGCCTGACAGTATCAGGTGCAGCAGGTTACTTCGCGCTCAAGGACTTCCCTATGCAGGGCAACGTGCTGGAGTGGTTACAGGCAAGTCAGTTAGCGCGCGAAGCGGATGAGCTGGCGCGCCTTGGCAAAGTGCCTGAAGCCGTCAAGAAATACGAAGCAGCCATTGCAAAGTACCCGAAGGATATGACGTTTTACGAGCGTCTGTTCGATGTCCACATTTTTGCCGCCAGTGACAATGACGCGGCAGCGTCTGTGATTGGGCAGGCGATGCTCGTTAACGGTCAGGATGACGACATCTGGCGGAGGAATGCGGAGGTGGCATTCTTTACGGCCAATTACAAGGGGGCCGAGAAGTTCGCGCGCAAGGCGATCGAACTCGATCCAGCGGACCGGAGAAATGAGGCGCTGCTTGGACTCATTCTTCAAGCCGCCGGTGACAGGTCCGGACGTGA
>DATNRD010000713.1:0-7180 GCA_036703665.1 Candidatus Obscuribacterales bacterium | reverse complement strand
GACCGTATATCTTTATGATACCGATTGCATATATCGAGCAGTCGCGCCACATGCCCGGCTGAGCATTTTGCCTGGCTGTCAGGAATCGAATGTTAGGTCAATTGGTTTCGTGGAAATTCAGGCTAGGGCAACATCGCTTGCCAGACCGGCATCGGTGGCCCGAGAGGCAGAGCAAGCAATCTCAGCTGAATCAGCCAACCCGTTTGCCAATGGATGTACGACTCGCAGGGTGAGACTAGCGGCAGGATAGGATGCTAGTCCAAGGGCAGCAATATCGTCAAGGAACTGCCAATAATGTTGGTCTTGCTTCACCATGCTCCGATTCCGACAAGCCTTCTTTCCTCCGTCGCCACACCTCCCAACCATGGGCGGTGAACGCCCTGCCAAACAACGGCGCCAATTCGAGCCTCAGCTCCACAGCGGAAGCTGCATACCGCCTGCCCCACCTTGCGGACTCGTCCGGATAATCGAACAACACATATTGGCAATTCGACACAGCCAGCGCTTTTATGAGATCATGCCGAGCTTCTTCGGTCTTAAGCTGGAACCTGGCGGCATTTATCCCTCCGGCAGAAAACACCCCGGATAACTTGGGCATTAAGAGACTATGGGACGTCAGGTAACACACTGGGCCCCGTTTTCCCAGACTTTCCAGCAAACAAGCCTTTTCCGTAATTTTCTCTGCCGCGCCCACGGGTACGTACACTCCAGAAACAAGCCTGGCTGGAAACTCGGCATGCCCAGCCATCACTGACCTTACGGCCTTAACATATGCTGGCCACTGTTTGGCATAGAGCTGCGTCACAAAGGGAATCACCACGAGGGACAGGAGAAAGACAGTGGCCAGGCGTTGCTCGAACCCGATCGCCTGTTTTCTTGCGGGAACCGCAATTGAACGGAGCATATCGACAAGCAAAAAGCCATATAGGAAACAGATGGCCACCAGATTGTGGGAAGCCGGACACATCGCGTAGTACGAGAACCAGAGCAAGATCATCGTCGATATGGCACCGCGAAATGCACCACGCGGTCCCAACGCGGCAAACGAAGATGACCAGCAAGTCGACACCAGGCAGTAAGCCGCGTGGAAAAAGGCAAGCAAAGCCAGGGGATCGAAAAACAATTTGAAGCCGCTCGCACTGCTGCTCTCGACTTTGGTAACCAGACGCTCGAGAAGCCTGGAGAAGCCGCCAAGCAGGTCGGGCCAGTACCCCAGGACGAGGTACACCAACAGCACCCAGAGTGCCAGCGAGACGGCGAATCCTCCCATCAGCAGCGCGGCTGTGGTAGCAGCGTCCTTCCTGCAGGCGGCAAAGCGCTCCCGTTCGACAATGTAGAGGAACATGAGATAACCCACGGCGATGACCAGTCCGGTTTCAAAGTTCATAAGAAGCGAAAGACCGGCAGCAGCACCAACCAAGAACAAACCGGTTCGCCTGCTTAATTGAGGAAACACCAGGAGAGCGAGTGCTGCCATGCCGAACCCCAAAAACCTCCAGCCCGTAAGGTTCGGATAGTAGATCTGGCTACCGGTCGTCGAAAAGGACGGCAGAAGGAATATGATGGCAAACCCAGCGGGTAGCAAGAAGCCGCGGGCGTATCTTGCATAGAGGAATGCTGCCATACATACAAAGAGCACCTGCAAACAGCAAACAATCCTGACATACTCGCCCATTGTCAGAGGACCGCGTGCCTTTTCCCATGCGGCAGCAATGAGTGGGAACAGCACGCCATATCGCGGCGTAATATCCGTGAACAACTTAAATCCAGCTGCCAGACGATCGCCCGGAGCCACAACAACGCTGTAATGGTTCTCGGCATTACACAAGAATGGGATTTCGCGCTCGGAAAAGCTAAGTGTCTGCAACACCCCCGGTAAAAGCGCCAGACCCAGCAACAAGATCACCAGTGGCACGGCCCTGGGACGCGAGCGCTGCTTGCACAAGGAAATCGCATAAAGTGCGGGAAGGGAGAGGAGCCCCAAAAGAAGACAGGGATGGGAGATCTGGCCGCACAACAATGTTGCCGCAAGAAACGGTGCTAGACAAAGCACAAGCAGCTTGTGGCCGTGTCTAAGAACTACAACCCGCATACGGGACTTAAGAAGCATCCGGGCTAAAATCGGCGAAAGGGTCAGCAGCCCGATTGATGCCGTCGCCGTAACATAGGCAGCCCGTCCCCCAACAGCCTTGAAGACAAGGATAGCCACCAGCGCGACAGCGACGGTGGCCAGGGCGGAAAAGAGAGTTATTTGCTCTGTTTTTGCGCCAGCGTGACCAGGAAGTAAACGGTGCCCATCGTCTCCAGCCCGGGCAGCCCGCGGACTTGAATCAGGTACCGAGATTCTTGTCTGGCTTGTGTGCACAAAAGACCACCTCAAGAAATCGAAGGGACCCATCGAACTATCCAACGATCACATGCCAATGCATGATCGGTCGCTCTAGATAAGCCAGCGGTGGCAGCGGTGCTAGCCGAAAGACAGGTACGCACCAATTTTCTCCCAAGCGGGCGACTTTGCCGCAAGACGTTCATCTTTCCTCCGTAAAAATGTGCTTACAGTCCTGCCAGAAAGACGCGCACCGGCTGCACAAGGCTAGCAGCGCCGAACGCCATGGCGGCAGTTAGCACAGGGCAGACAGGCCATAGACGGGCCATAACTTTCACGTAGGCGTTGCGCGACGTGAATCTGATTCCCGAGATTCCACAGCTGAAGCCAATAACGGAACAGGTGACTATCTCGGCCAGCGACACGGGAATACCATACAGGGAAGCAAAGAGCAAGATGGTGCCGCTGATCAGCTCGACTATGACGGCCTTTAGAGGATCAAGTTGCGTTATTCCCTTGCCTACTGTCTCGAGCAGGCGCGAGCCGATCAAGATCGCCCCGGCAGCCATGCCGATGCCTCCCATGACAGCGGCTGCTTCGGCAGTCAGGACTTTCGCCCCCACCAGCGGACCGACAGCCTTGGCCAACCCGTTCGATCCGGCCGAATAAGCAAGATAGCATCCTGAAACGGTTATCAGCACACGATAGAGCGGGGAGCTTAACCCGAATATGTTGGATTGCTCCAGGCGTGTGTTCAGGGCTGCATAGGCATACCTGCTGACCAGGAACGAGAGGACAAGAGCAGCAACGGGGGTGGCGATCCACCAGGCGACGATTAGGGCGGTTTTATGCCAGTTGACGCTGCCGACGTAAAGCCCGATGCCCAGCACCGCACCGACCATGGCGTGAGCGGTGGCAAGCGGCACGCGCAGAACGTTGGCGGCGGCCACCACCGAGGCAGACGCCAGAAGTATGATGATTACAGCCGGCAGGTTGTCGCAAAGCACGGGGCCGCCGAGTATGTCGGTCCCGATCGTATGCACGACTTTTCCCCCGGCAGTTACGGCGCCAAGGATGGAGAAGATAGCAATCAAGGCAACCGACTCGGCCCTGGTGCGTATGCCGGCACCAAAAGCTGGTCCCATCTCGGCAGCGGAGTTGTTGCCCCCCACGTTAACTGCCAGGGCAAAACAGATAGCTATTGCAACAAGAGCTAAGACGTCCAAAGCGCTTGACTACCCAGACTGAGAAGGCAAGGGGAAACTATAACAGAGGTTGCTGTCAACAACCTGATAACGCTACGAGAATGCACCGTTGCTGTTTCCTTTAGCTTGCATCCATCTAATCCGTCAGCGAGATGGTCCTGAACAGGCCTGCGCGAGCTGACCACCAGGTTTCTGAGACCTGGACTGGAGCGGAATTGTCGACAACTTCATCCACGTGATGTCAAAACTCCGCTTGAAGGTGGGGCAGCCGGGGCCGGTAAACCTTATGAACTGCACCGGATTGGGATTGACGCCATCGAGGAGGAATCCCAGCTCCTGAAAGTCTCTGGGAAAGCAATTCAAGAGTGGCCCGCTGGACAAGGTGGTGGGTAACATTCGATATGTTCGGAAGCCGTCTCTGGAAGCAACCTGCATCTCAATCGGAGGAAGCTGATAGAGTTTTGCAACTAAGTAGCGGAGAGGCTTTGGATGAAGTTTGATCCGACCCGCCAGCGGACAAGAGGATTGAGGCACCGGAATCCATTCATTCAAATTGTACCGCTTGCTGAACATGTTCTCCTGCGAGATCGGCTGTGGAGCCCGCCTGCGTTGAAGCAGCAGAACATCTGGATTTCGATAGGCAGCAGCCAGCTCATAGTTGCGGAGTAAAGCTACAGCAGTATGGGGTGCCTCCAGTATTGGATTGCGATGGTCGATTTCGCCAAAGTCAAACATGAGATCGGTCGTGGATCCATAAATGACGAACTCGGGCTTGCTTGGACCATTGAAATGATCCGCGCAGAGCTTGTCCAAGTACGGGGTATACGCTGTATCCAACTGAATTAGCGGCAAGGGATCCCAGCGCAGATTATTGGCCAGGCAGTATCCAACACAGTTGGGCAATGTTCCCACCGGCGGATTGCCAGCCTTCCTGACTCGGTCAATTAGATCTGGCGGCAGCTTATACTGGCTGAAATTTTCTTGCGTCCGCCGGTCTAAGTCGCTCATTAGAGCTCTTAGATCCAGCAGGTTCCTTATGTTGTTCAACCCACTGACAGCATCAAGATTGTTTGCTACCGCCTGTAACGGCACATCCCGGCTGGCTAAAGGCTGAAGAGATACCATACTGACGATGACGAAGCACCAGAAGCAAGCATAGGCTGCCTTAGGTCTGCGGCAGGACAGCCCGATCATGCTGATGACAGCCATTGAAAAAAGAAAAAATTGGATTACGTGCTGGTCCTGGCGGATGAAGCTATGTTTAAAGGCAATAAAGATGCTGCCAATGGCAGTCACGGCCAGCAGCCCAACCTCAGTCCTCTGCCACACCAGGACTGCTGTGGCAGCTAGCAACGCGCATAACAAGGAAAGCCCGAGAACCGGAACGATGCTGTGGTCAACCAGACTCATCGTCTCGCTGTGGGCAACGGCAGTCTCGATTGAGCCGCGCACCCACGCCCAGAGATTGCCAATCGATTTGAAGTAAACTGCACTGAATGCGGCAAAGGTAACCATGTAAGACAGGCAGGTTGCCATGCAAAATCGATTAGCCTGCCTGCCAAATTTCAATCTCCAGCACACGGTGGAAACAGTCACAGCCAGCAGCGCGCTGCAACCAAGGTTGAATTTTACGACCATAAAAAACGCCGCGGCTGCTCCGGCGGCAATGCCGGCCAGGGTCTTGGGCCGGTCTAACTTACCCGGAAGATAGCACAGCAACAGGAGGATGGAGAGCAAATGATATTCATATGGCAAGCCAAAGGCATAGGTCAGGGCGTAGCCTAGCGCGAACAGGCAGAATTGCGTCTTGTCCGTCGTCGCCTTCACGTATGCCAGCAGTACGACCGCCCACGATAGATGCATGAGGAGCATGAAACCGATGGCGTGGATGAGGTTAGATCCCCAGTGACCCGCATAAAGCAAATATCCAAGCGGTCCCAGGGTAAAAACGACATCCCGACCGAACACATGACCTGAGTTAGCCAGGTAATTCAGGGCACACCGCCATGCAGGATCCAGCAAGTCTGGCCGCAAAGGTTGGAAGCCGCCAGGGAAGGTGGCTACCAGCAAATAAACCATAGCGAGGCAGCTAGGCAGAAGTTGGCTGAAGTTCTTCTGTCTCAGCATGGACTCACCAGACAGCAGGGAGCATGAATTGTATCCCAGCCACCAGGAAGCATTTTGAACCACCGCTCACAAATGGCGGCAGCTGGCCGTTTTTGCCATCGCCGCCCGCGGCCAGTCACGACAAGAGAGTGCGTATCGCCTGCAGCCGGCTGCGGAGCTTCCAAATTCGGCTACTCTCGATCAACTCTAGCCTGGACTTAGCCTGGTACAAGTCGCATCGAGCCTGATGCAGCATACTGTCCGTTCTCGACAGCTGGCGCTCTGCTTTTCTGAACTCCATCCAATCTTTCAGCGCCAGCTCACCGAGGCGTTGGGCCGAGCAACCCGGCGCAGCAGGCCGCAAATTGGCAGGACCCAGCTGCAGCAAAGATGCTCGCATGAGATCCTGCCACAGCTCATACGCTTGCGGGAAAAGCTCCTTTACCATCTGCGGCCAGTGCGTGCTTTCCACTTCCCGCTTAAGCAGTGACTGGTCAAAGTGGCTCTCGGCGGGCACCGACAGTGGAACATGCAGGCGCTCGGCGATCAACCTTACGCATTCCTGCCAGTTGGAGGCTATCGAGTCAATATCGACCAGCAGGGTCCGCTCGGGGTACTTGCCAGCAAACTCCAGGACAAGCCGGTTGTAGTGCTCCCAGACTTGCAAGGCGAGGAGCGGCTCCCTTTGAAATATCTCGTCGCCCCTTCTAAACAGCGAGTCGACAACTTCCCAGGGCGGTCTGTGAGCAAAAACGAACTTAGCCTCGGGCAGCTCGGTCGCCCAGAAATCCAGGAACAGCGTCGTCCGAGGATCCTTCCAACCCCATGGGCCGGCACGCGCATTCCTGCTGACAACACGGCGCGCCTCCTGCAAGAGGGGCTCGGGCACTGAAAGGTCGCGTCTGAGTGTCCAGCCGTCTGTTTCCGCACCCTGAAAGCTCAGTATCTTTCTGTGCAGCTCTATAAAGTCCAGATTCTCAAAATGGCCGTTGCGGTTGCTCTCGGCTGCTGGCAGCAACCGGCTGCCCAGGTCGACTCCGGCCTCCAGAAGTAAATGGGCCAGCAGCGACGTGCCCGACCTGTGCATCCCGGCGATTATAAGGATATGGGGCTGGTTGTTCTCGTTCCCTTGCATGACTCGACAGCTGCGACCGGGCAGTCGGCACGCTTCGGCAGCACACCCGGTAGCTGCGATGGACCGACCGTGCGGTCAGGGCTAACATTATCGACGAGAACCACTCCTGGCGTATTAACTCGGTTGCAGCTCATGGGGATGGAACCCTGAGACACCATGACCGCTTACAGAACCCGCCCACCTGGCGCTGAAATCCTCTAAGGGAATCGTCAACCCAGCCGAGCAGAATACGCTCCGGAGGCCTCAATGCTCTTGACTGCCGCGGCAGGCACCAATACCCTGCGCCGCTCAAGAAGTGCCAGCACCGCGTCTACTTCCTCATCAACAGTCATTTGACTTGAATCGAGTCTCAGGTCCGGAACTTTTGGTGATTGATATGGTGAATGAAAGCCCGTGAAATTGTTGACC
>DATNRD010000712.1:0-19785 GCA_036703665.1 Candidatus Obscuribacterales bacterium | reverse complement strand
AGACTGGCCGAGCAATAGCGTGCGATTCGGCAAGGAACCGCTTCAATTGGCTGGTGCTAAGTGCTACAAATCTACAGCAGCGTCGGGTCATGCGCATCCAACCGCGGTCATGTTCCGCTATGACCAACGTCATGTTGTTCTGACTCTGACGATGGCCGGTCGACGTGCTCCAGGGCATGAGGGCTCACATATCGCCGAACAAAAAAGGGCGCCGCCGATTTGTCTAATAGATTGCTGAAAGACGGGGCATCGCCGAGAAGCGCCAGGGTTGTCATGCTAGAATCGTCGGGCAACAGGTAGCGATTGGATAGTTAGATCCCGGCATGTTGGCATCAACGAATGCGAGCTGCACGGATGAGGCGGGTTCGGCCAGGCCCTTCCCAGCCAGTACCGCAGCCAAGACTGCTGCACTACGATGATATACGGGCCTGGGATGCAAGCGGAGTCTTACGAGCAGAGTCACAAAGCATGCAACGCACGAACCTATTGCCCCTTACTTTGACCCTGTGCATAGGTTTTAGCATGCCGAGCTCACGCGGTGCCGAACCGGTCGTGCAACGGTACAACAAAGCAGGCATGGAGGCGTTGCAACATAAAAACTATAGCGAGGCAGAGCGACAGTTTGAGAGTGCGGTCAGAGAAGCAGAAAAATTTGGACCGGAAGATCCGCGGCTGGCGTTCGTCCTGAACAACCTGGCGAAGACTTACGAAAAGCAAGGACGGTACGCGGAGGCGGAACTGCTGTATAAGCGAGCGCTGGCAATCTGGGAGAGGTCCGACGAGCCTGATGACGCGCATCTGGCAGCAAGCCTGGGCAACCTGGCGGATCTATACCTCAGACAGAGCAAGTACCAGGAGGCAGAGCCGCTGTATAAGCGGTCGCTGGCAATTGTCGAGCAGGGGTCGGGTCCTTATCACCCCGATGCGGTCAACAGCGTAACCGGCCTGGCGGCGCTCTACCACAAGCAGGGTAAATACGCGGAAGCGGAACCACTTTTCAAGCGCGCGCTGGCACTGAAAGAGAAGGCGTCGGGTCCGGACAATCCAGCCGTAGCAGAAAGCCTCGCTGGGCTTGCGGCGCTTTACTACTCGCAAGACAGGTATGAGGAGGCAGAGCCGCTTCTGAAGCGCGCTCTGGCAATTGACGAAAAGGCCCTCGGCCCTTATCACCCGGATGTAGCTGCGGTCATCAACAGCCTGGCGGAGATTTATTCCGATCAGGGCAAGTACGCGCAGGCAGAGCCGCTGTACAAGCGATCGCTGGCGATACGGGAGAAGGCATTAGGTCCCGACCACCCTGACCTTGCCACAAGTCTCAATAACCTCGCGGCGGTTTACTTCACGCTGGGTAAGCATAGCGAGGCGGAGCCGCTCTATAAGCGCTCTCTGGGGATCATCGAGAAGGCATCGGGGCCTGACCACCCCGATGTCGCCGCCACCGCCAATAATCTTGCCGCGCTCTACTTTGCGCAGCATAAATACCAGGAGGCGGCGCCGCTCTACAAGCGAGCGCTGACCATCGACGAGAAGGCTCTTGGACCGAATCACCCGGATCTGGTAACGGATCTGGAAAACTACGCCCGCTGCTTGCGCAAGACCAGGCAAGGCGATGAGGCCCGCCAGCTCGAGGCCCGTGCCAAAGCAATTCGCGCCGCGCGGAAGTGACGATTTGGTTCAAGCCGCTGAGCGCTGATGGCTAGTCGACCAGGGGCTTGACAGCCCGGTTCGCCAGGCGCACCAGGTTGCCATGCGCACTGGCGGTGGCGGGTCGGGCGCCGTGTTGCGTACGCGGGTAAAGGATGAGATTGCTCCCACACCTGGCCAGCTGATTCGGCTATATTGATGGCGTCCAGTTATGCGCCTAAGACTATGAATTACGCCTGGGTTATTGATCAACGAAAGTGCATAGGTTGTCATGCCTGCACGACTGCCTGCAAGTCGGAAAACGAAGTGCCGCTTTCCGTTGACCGTACATGGGTCAAGTACGTAGAGAAAGGAACGTTTCCCAACGTCCAGCGCCACTTTGGTGTGCTGCGCTGCAACCACTGCGCCAACCCCCCGTGCGTGCACATCTGCCCGGTCACGGCCATGTTTCAGCGCCCGGACGGGGTCGTCGAGTTCGACAAGGATGCATGCATCGGCTGCAAGGCATGCATAGCAGCTTGTCCTTACGACGCCATTTACATCGATCCCGAGGATGGCACAGCGGCCAAGTGCAACTTCTGCAGCCACAGGCTCGATGTGGGATTGGAGCCGGCGTGCGTCGTGGTATGTCCCGAGGAGGCGCTGATTTTTGGAGATCTCGAAGATCCCAACTCCAGGGTTTCGCAACTGGTCGGGCGGGAAAAAACCCAGGTCCGCAAGCCGGAGAAAAACACCGATCCCAAGTGCTTCTACATTGGAGCGGACGAGGCTGTCCTGAACCCGGACGTGCAGACGCACGACGAATCAGGGCTCTACATGTGGTCGCTCCAGCGGCAGGAGAAGCATGGCGCCACGCTCGACAACAACCGCCCGAGCGGGCTGTCTTTGTCCGCTGCGCTCAACACGGTGACGGGCGCTCGGGTGGCCTATGACGTGCACCACGACATTCCCTGGGGTCCCAAAGTTTCACTGTACTTGTGGACCAAGTCGATGGCGGCCGGAGCGTTCTTGATGGCCTGGCTCGTCTGGGCTGTCGGCAGGATGGGGCATGCATTTCCGTCGCCGCTTACTCTGGGGATGGGCGGACCGACTATCGAGATGTTCGGCATCAAGCTGTCGACCAGCAGCCCGGACTGGATCTACTGGCTTGGTCCGCTGCTGGCAAGCATCGCCCTGGCGGCTACAGGTGCGCTGCTTGTTGCCGATCTCGACCGTCCCGAGCGATTCTGGAGAATACTGGCTCGTCCTCAGTGGAAATCTTGGCTGGCAATAGGCTCTTTCATCATCCTGGGCTACTCGCTGTTGTTGGCTGCTCTTCTCGGGCTCCAGCTTGCCGGGCCCGCCGTCAGGGCTACGGCGATATGGTCTGTGCTATTTCATCTTGCCATGCCGGCAGCCACGATGACCGCAATCTACACAGCATTTCTCTTTGCCCAGGCCAAGGGCAGGGATCTCTGGCAGAGCCCCATGCTGCCGTTGCATCTGTTGGTTCAGGCGATCATCGCCGGAGCTTGCGTAACCGCGATCAGCGCGCCGGTCGTACACGATACGGCCGGCGTCGGCGGCTTGTGCGACGTCGTTCTGGTGGCTGCTCTGGTCATGCATGTCTTTCTCATTCTGGTCGGCGAGATCTGGACCGAGCACTCATCCAAGGCCAAGCAGCGGGCCATTTCGCTTATGGTGAGCGGCCCGTATAGCGGCCTTTTCTGGGGTGGTGCCATCCTAGCAGGGGTAGCAGTGCCGCTTGCACTGCTCGTGGGCCAGATGTCAGGGATGGGTGTTTTGCCGGCCACTCTTCTCGAGCCGGTGGCGGCGCTTTCTGCTCTGGCGGGGCTGCTTGCTTATGAGCACTGTTTTGTCATGGCAGGTCAATCGATACGACTCAGCTAGGGGTGATTTGCAGTGGTAGCAAGCGACGGCAGTTGCAGAGTTTCTGGATCATGGTGGCAAAAGCTTGCCGGGATTTTCCGGATCGGGCGGGATTTCGCCGGGCAGGGTGCGCCTAATGGTGATGCCGTGCCGGAGCGCACGTCGCACCTGAATATGTCTGCCGTTGCGGAGACACCCCGGCCTGTTGTAGGTGTCCAGCGAAAGGTAGGCGAGCTCTCGCTCTTCCCGCCCAGGGAAAGGTGGGATGATTGGCAGGAGTGGGATCCGAAAGCATGGCCAAAGCGTGTTCCCCGCTCCTACATGCTGGTTCCTACAGTCTGCTTCAATTGTGAGGCCGCTTGTGGCCTGCTGGCCTACGTCGACAAGAAAACCCTCCAGATACGCAAACTCGAAGGTAATCCCGAGCATCCCGGCTCTCGCGGCCGGAACTGTGCCAAGGGACCGGCGACGATAAATCAAGTGGAGGATCCCGAGCGGATTCTCTATCCGCTGAAGCGGAAGGGTCCTCGCGGAAGCGGGCAGTGGGAGGCGACTACCTGGGATGAGGTGCTGGACACTCTGGCTGCCCGGATCCGCACAGCAATCAAGGAAAACAGACGCGACCAGGTAATGTATCACGTGGGCAGGCCCGGCGAGGACGGCTTTACGGAGCGCGTGCTGGCGGCGTGGGGGGTTGACGGGCACAACAGTCACACCAACATCTGCTCGTCTAGCGCTAGAGCCGGCTACGCATTCTGGATGGGAATCGATCGACCCAGTCCGGATCACGCCAATGCCCGATTTATTCTCTTGATCAGCGCGCATCTGGAGTCCGGGCATTACTTCAATCCGCATGCGCAGCGGATCATCGAGGCAAAGATGAAGGGAGCGAAGATTGCCGTCATCGACCCCAGGCTCTCCAACACAGCTTCGCATGCGGACTACTGGGTTCCCTGCTATCCCGGTGCTGAGCCGGCCTTGCTCCTTGCCATTGCGCGCGAGCTCATAAGAACGCGCCGGATCAACAGCGAGTTCATGCGCCGATGGGTGAACTGGAAGGAGTACATGCAGGCTTTAAGACCGGATGCCGAGCCGACCTTTGAAAACTTTCTGTCGGAACTCGAGCGCCTGTATGACAAGTACACGCCCGAATACGCAAGCGAGCTGTCGGGGGTGCCTGCCAATACCATCTTGCAGTTAGCCGGCGAGATAGCGCGCGCCGGCACAGCTTTCTCGACGCACACCTGGAGGGCGTCGTGCGCCGGTAATCTGGGCGGATGGCAGACGGCTCGCTGTTTGTTCTTCCTCAATGTGCTGACCGGTTCCGTTGCTACGCCTGGTGGCACAGCGCCGAATGCGTGGAACAAATTCGTTCCCCGCCCGATGACCGTACCTGCCCACCCCGAGCACTGGAACGAGCTTACATGGCCGAAGGAGTACCCGCTGGCATTCTTCGAGATGAGCTTCCTGCTGCCACATCTTTTGAAGGAAGGTCGCAATCGGCTCGATGTCTACTTTACGCGCGTATACAATCCGGTATGGACGAACCCGGACGGCATGACCTGGATCGAAGTCCTGAAGGACGAATCGAAAGTCGGCATTCACTGTGCGCTGACGCCGGTCTGGAATGAAACGGCATGGTTTGCTGATTACGTTCTGCCGATGGGGCTGGGCCCGGAGCGCCACGACCTGCACAGCTATGAGACACAGTCGGCGCAGTGGATCGGCTTCCGGCAGCCGGTGAGGAAAGTCGCCCGAGAGCGCATGGGCGGTGACTATTGCACCACGCTGGAGGCCAACCCCGGCCAGGTGTGGGAGGAAAATGAGTTCTGGATCGAGCTTTCGTGGCGAATCGATGCTGACGGCTCGATGGGCATTCGCAAGCACTTCGAGTCACCCTACCGCCCTGGTGAGAAGGTCACGGTCGATGAATACTACCGCTGGATTTTTGAAAACAGTGTCCCAGGGCTGAAAGAAGCAGCCGAAGCCGAGGGCATGCAGCCGCTCGAATACATGCGACGCTTCGGGGCTTTTGAGGTGCAATCCTCCGTATATAACTGTCATGAAGAGCCTCTGACCGAACAGGAGCTCGAGGGCAGCTTCGTAGATGAGGCCACCGGCCTCATCTATAAGGACAAGAGCAAAGTCCAATCTACGAACATGGTGCCGATCCCGCAGCCGGTCAGTGGCGACGGGAAGCGGTTGATAGGCATCATGGTCGAGGGCGTTGCCCGCCGTGGGTTTCCCACGCCATCGGGCAAGCTGGAGTTCTACTCGCCTACCCTGGCGCTCTGGGGCTGGCGGGAGCAGGCGATCCCGGACATGATAGAGAGCCACGTGTCCAGAAGCGCGGTCGCGGTGCCCCCGGATACCGCACAACAGGCTGGACGACAGCAGGGTGACGGCTTCTGCTTGCTTCCCACATTTCGTTTGCCGGTGCTCATACACACGCGCTCGTCCAACGCCAAGTGGCTCAATGAGATAGCCCATTCGAATCCTCTATGGGTGAATCCACAAGATGCTGAAAGACTTGGCTTGAGCACGGGTGATCTGGCACGGGTCCAGACTGAGATCGGATATTTTGTCACGCGCACATGGGTAACCGAATGCATTGCACTAGGGGTGGTGGCATGCTCGCATCATATGGGACGGTGGCGACTCGGCGAAAACCAGGGGACGGACCGCTGGTGCTCCAGCCTTGTGGACATCGTCGAAAAGGGGCAGGGCCAGTTCCTGATGCGCCAGAAGAAGGGTGTATCGCCTTTCGAGTCCAGCGACCCTGACAGCATGAGGGTCTGGTGGAACGATGCCGGAGTGCATCAGAACCTGACATTCCCGGTTCAGCCGGATCCCATCTCCGGGATGCATTGCTGGCACCAGAAGGTGCGCGTGACAAAGGCTGCATCTGAGGACAAGTACGGCGACGTCTTTGTCGACACCAACAAGTCCCACGCCGTGTACAAGCGCTGGCTGGAGTTGACCCGGCCCGCCCCCGGTCCCGACGGCATGCGCCGTCCCTGGTGGCTCCTCCGCCCGCTGCGGCCGTCCCCCGGCGCCTACCGGCTGGAAGGCTAGCCGGCCTGCGATTCGCAATTGGAAGGGCCTTCACAGTCCGCGATACTGAGCGCCACGGGGACAGGCACGTGATAGGGTAGTAATGTGCGAGCATGGTCAGAGGGCGTAAGGGGCACCGGTACGTCCACGAGGACTACCGGTTGTTTAGTGTAAGGTCTGGGATTCAGCATTGAGTTCTGCCTCGAATAGGCGCACAGGTGGCTCTGAGCAACTGTCCGACTATTGGAGGTCCGCAACAGCTCTCCAGAGCCAACTATGTGGGCGGCTAACTTCTGGAAATCAATTGTCGGTTTCCCAAACTCGTTCAGAGAGAGCTTTTCCAGGTAAGCCCCGTCGATAAAGATTGCCGTTCTGGACATGCGACTTGGTAAACAAAAAGCCCAGCGTCCTTACGAACACTGGGGAAGATTAACACCTTGATCTTACCGAAACGCCGGCGAGCTGTCAAAAGTCGCCCAAAACGGGTTTGTATCAAAAACGACCATTGGTAGCCCTGCGATGACCTTCCCATTTTCTGAAGGAGTGGCCCTGCCCCCGTTAGTTGCGCGTTTAGAAAAGCGACCGCGCACTCTGTATCTTGCATTACTATGTTTTGCACGACATAGTAATGCTTACGTGGCGCAACACGAACCCACTGTCCACACCACCCCACAGGCCCGGACGGAAGACCCTGGTAGACTTAAGGCATAGAGAGGTGTGCTATGACTCAATCCAGACCCAAAAAACTCTCACTTGACCAGGTCTACATCTTGTCGAGCAACTGCCAGCAGAGCAGCAGGAGCAGCTGCGGCAGAGCCTTAACCGCAAGGCAGAGACTCAGCCGGCAACGGTCCAAGAACCGCATCCTTTTCTCGACTGGCATATCGACATTGACGTATTAGCCGCACGGCAGGGTGTTCCAGCGAGCATCTCGGTCGAACATTTGAAGGGCGATTTTTGGCCGGAGGACGAGGACCTGGAAGAATTCGTGGCAACGGTTCGCCAGTGGCGTCGAGAAAGCAGCGGGCGTTAAATGACCGAGCGAGTTGTCGTCGACACAGACGTAATGTCCTTTGTGTTTAAGGGCCACAGCCGGGCGGCAGCATACGCGGCAGAGCTGGACGGTAAGCAAATCGTCATTTCATTCATGACTGTTGCCGAGCTGAAACGGTGGGCTCTCAAAAAGCGATGGGGTGCCAGTCGCATGGCAAAACTCGATCAGCAATTTAGGCAGGTCATTGTGTATCCGGTGGATTTAGACCTCTGCCAGCGGCGGGCAGAGTGTGCAAAGCGCTATTTCCAATCGATCGACTTGAAGGCGCTCTGAGCCCCTTTCCAGTAGGTGTCGTACTGGTCCTTGGCTGACTGATAGAAGATCTCCTGCACGAAGCGACCGGAGCCGTCGGCATCTACATAGACGGCGTGGATCTTGTCGCCTGACTGCGTGTACTGCCCCTCCACCACCAGCACCTTTTTGCCGTTGAGATCCTCGGTGCGGCATGAGGACATGGCGAACTGATCAGATGCCACGGGCGTTTTTGTCGACAGGACGTCGGCAAGCGACTTCTTTTCTTGCTCAGTCAACTCATGTGGTGCCTTACTTAGCACATCTCTGAAACTAAGCGCGGCCTCGTTGCTGACCGGCAAGCCACGGTAGAAGAAGCTGACAGCTGTGTCGGGGTGGTCTTTGCGGTAGACTTCCCGATAAGACCTGGTGCCGATGCCCGGATTCGCTTGCGGCTTGCCTGCCACCCAACCGTCCGGAAACGCCATTGCCTCGATCTGTCCGTGATTCTCTATGCGAGTGCCGGATTTACCTTTATCGGTTGAGTCCTTGCCGGCTTTCAACAGAGTCATAAGCTCTCCCATGAAGTCAGTGTGGGACTCTCTGGCTGAGTCGGTCTGCCTGTGTTCTGCCTGCTTTTCGGGTTCGGGGATGTCGGCTGGTCCCATGGTATCGCCCTCGTGTGCTGATCATTGTTATGTCGCTCCGCCGTCTGGTTGCCGCTCGGGCGCAAACCCGCGTCATTTGGCCGCCGGCTTGGGCTTGAGTTCCGGATGTTCTTTGTAGTACTTGTTCATCTCCGCGTTCATCTTGTTCAAGATAGCTTGCCGGCGGTGTGGCGGCAGGCCGGAAAGAATGGCGGCGAAATCCGCTTCCGTCTTTTTCCGTTCAGCCTCATTGTAACTGCCGTCTTTCCTGTGCTCTTCTTGCGCCCAGTCCTTCATGGCCTTTACATAGGTCTCCGCCAGAGCCTTATCTGCTTCCTGGTCGTTCTTGAAGAATGGCGGGTAGTCGGATTTATTGTTTTTGTGCAGCTCGTCGTGATTCATCTTCTGGCGAATCAGCTCGAGCTTTGTCCGGGCGTCGGCCTGACCGCTGTCCACGTCTGCCTGCAGGACGTCGATTACGCCCGGGATGGGCTCGCCCTTATCGTTTTTCCAATGGGGCTTGTCTCTCGTGGAGCCCGCGTGTTCCTTCATGGCCAGGAAAAGTTCGTGCACTTTGAGCGCATCGTCACCGGCATGATCCGCACGTTTGCCCCACTGGTTGTCGATGTCGACCTTGGCAGGGGGGCCGGGATGGTAGTCCGTAACCGTGATCACGTGCGCGGCGCCTGAACCTCCCGCCTTGCCCCGGTCGCTGTCCGCCCAGAAGGGGGGATTATTGCCATCAACGCGCACGACGATCGGCAAGCGTCCTTTATCCTTAGCCTCTTGCAAGGCCGCGTTCAGTTGCTCCTCGGACTCGATCTTTGTAATCTGCTTACCAGACCCGCTGTAGTATTCTCCGGAGGCAAGAACCACAGACTTCTCCGCACTGGTGGGCTCCTTCTTGGTCAGGGCGTTGTACATGTCCGTAATCTGATCGTCGTTCAGATTCGGGTGCATGATGGGTACTTCTTTACCCTTCTCGTCCTTTTCAGTGATGACTTTGGGATGGGCGGGATCGGAATAATCAAGCAGGCGCTCGCCATTGTCTGGCGGCCTTTTGTTGAAGTCCGGATCACGCTGTTCGTATCGAACTGTTCCAGGTGGATAAGTCTTGTTCCCCACCTGCATCTCGCTGCGGGCAAGCTCTACGTTGACCGCCGTTACTTGAAACAGATGGCTGATGTAGCTGCGTTTGCCATCGGCAGGTGGGTATGACAGCGTCGGATCCTCGGCCTGGAAGAATGCCGGGCCGAGCTCGACGCTCCTGGGATCGACCCACACGGTGGTTGCACCGTCGGGCGTTGTGTACTGTCCGTCGATCATCACGTCGGCGATGAGCTTTGCGGCCTGGGAAGGATCTTTTGTGAAGACCCGGGCTTCGACAACCGTCGTCTGGCAGGTCGGGTGTTGCCCCTGGTCGATGTTTGTGGGATCGGCCAGATGGTACATCAGCCTTTCGGCAACCAGTGGCCCCATACCTTCCTTCAAGTTGGTATTGCCGAATTTGGTTGCCTCCATGAGTCGCGAGACCTCGTGAAAGGTCCTGGCCACTTCTTCCTTGGCCTGTTTGTGGGCCTCTTCAGGGGACAGGCCCTGTTTAACGAAGTCCTCCTCCAGCTTCTGGGAGCGGGCCTCGAACTTGGCCATATCCTCCAGGAACTGCTTGCGCTCTTCCGGGTCTGTGATGTGCTTTTCGGCCAGGTCTCGCAATCTGGCTCGCTCGACCCGCACATCGGGGTTGTCCTTGTCGTACTCTTCGACAATCTTCTCGCCGGTATGGTCCTTGACCTTGTACTTTCCGTCGGCTGTTTTCTCGAGACTGTAGTTGTCTTCGAGCTTGGGGCCGCCGTGCATCTCCAGGTAGCCGTTCTTGTCGTCCAGAGGGCCGGGTCCGTGGACGTAGGAACGCTTGTTGGTTTCTCCTTTGTCCCAGTGGTGCTCGATGTAGCTTCCGTCTTTTTGATAGAAGCGCATGTACCTGCTGCCGTCTTTCATCTCCAGCTCGAATGAGCCGTCGGGACGGACGACTTTGGTATTGCCGTCATAGTCCTTGACTATGAACTTCTCGCCGCCTTCTGCGTGACCGGGGAGATTCAATACCTGGCCTTCCTGCACCTTGCCCCCGTCCAGGTGGTTGATTTTCTCGATCTCCGTCATGTATTTCTTGATATCGCCCTCGGTGGCACCTGGTCCCAGATGATCCGCGGCGATCTGCTTGAGCGTCTCGCCCTTTTTTACCTCATGCGTTCCGGGCGACACATTTCTTGTGATGCCTTCTCCGTGGTAGTCCCTACCGTTCGCCTCGACCGGGTAGAGGCGCCGCTCGGATTCCGCCAGTGGTGGTCCGAGATCTCCTGCCGGTGCCGCCTTTCCTTCGCGCGCCTCCATGGCTTTCTTTTCGCCACCGTCCTTGCCCTCGGCAGGGCTCTCTCTGAATTTGACGACGGGCTGTCCCGATTCGTCGAACGTCAGATCGACCTTGGGCAGTCTCTCCGAGCTCGGCGTGGCGTATGCCAGGCGGTCCAGCAATTGCTGCTGTTCCGCTGTCCTCTGCGATTCTGACTTGACCAGGGCATCTTCTGCGGCGCGCGACCCGGCTGCGTCGGTTGTTTCCGGCTGCGCCTCGGGTGTATCCCGTACAGTTTCTTCATCGGATGGCATGCTTTACTTCCTGCCACGGAACAACGCGGCACCTAGTGGGCCCGGGGATCTTCGATGCTCTCGCCCAGGGCGGCAGGGCTGAGTTGTGCCTGTGGGCGCGACTCGAGACAGGAGCTGCAGGCCAACTTCGAGGCAAAACTGCGAATGAATGCCTCGTTGCTCCTCAGAGAGTCGTCGTATTGCGTGAACGTCGGCCACCAGTGTTTTAGCCCGTGTTGGTTCATTTCCGCGTATGCTTGCTCGATGGTCCATCCCTCGACGGCCATGCGGTAGACAGCCAGGTAGTAGCCTGTCCGGTCGGTGCCGAGCGTGCAGCACACGAAGACAGGCTGATTCTCGGGGTTGCACAGTATCTCGAGGAACTGCTTGATCTCAGGGGCCTCCGGCGTAAGAAACACGCCTGTCTTTATGTGGAAGACCTTCAATCCCAACTGATGAGCGATTTCCGATTTTTTCGGGAGCGAGTTGGTGCGCAAATTGACGATTGATTTGATTCCCATGGCCTTCAATTGCGGCAGGTCCTTCGCCCTCGGCACGCCTCCCCAGTACAAAACCGGGGAAGCCTGGTGGATTTCGCACCCCGACAGCCCGCAGGAAAACAGTAATGCCGTTGCCACCACCGTGAACCAGGAAGAAAATAAGGGCGTTCCTTTCCGCCCCTTACTTACTGACGCTTTTTGCCAGGCCATAGGGTTGTGTCTTCTCCCTTCTGGTTTGGATTGTCGCGCCCTCTGAGCGCTTGGCGTCGAACACGAATTTGGAGTGCTTCCCCGGGGCGGTCGCGGATATTCGGCTTAGCTCGTTGGTGACCGGACCCGTGCGTCCCGGAGTCCCAAGGATTCATCTACCACGTCGAAAAATCCCCAAACCTTCTTGCCCGGAGTGCCGGGCTGTCAAGAGCGCATCTTCTGTTACGTCCCGCCGGCGCCGGCGCCCAAAGCAGTCGCGGCGGGGGCAGCCGGCATCCGGCGCCAGGATAGCCAGGCGGCACCATAGAGCAGGGCGGCAATGAGGTTAAGGGCCGAGATGCCCACGATCATGGATGAATATTCCAGCAGTCCTCCGGCGAGGGTGCCGAGAAGGTTCATAGCCAGCGCGGAATGGGGAATCCTGACATGCTTGAAGCTGACCGCGAATATGCCAGAGGCAAATGCGATTGGAAGGCTTAAAACGAGCGCCCCCGCTATCGTTCTGGCGGCAAAGGGGAGCGCGTTGAAGACCGACAGCGGCAGGAAATAGCTGGCTACCAGCGATATGCCAACGAGCACATACAACAGGGACGGGTCCTGCGTGCGGAAATTGAGGACACAGAGGTTGGCCGCCAGGATCATCAGCAGGATGCCGGCAATCGCAGCCGAGTTGACAAGCCAGGTAGTGCCGAGCAGCAATCCCATCTGCGTGACGCACTTGACTTCTATCAGCATGAAGGCGGCTCCCAGAAAGAACATGGTCTTGCTCGATGGGTCGGGGTCACCGCCTTTGAGCACCGTCTTGATAAACCCCAGCCCGACGGCCAGGGTGCACAGCAGTCCGGCCGCGTACGCGAAAGTCACGCCGCGGTAGCGCAGAAACAGGTACGGCCAGTCGTCGGTTGATGGCTCGATGCTGTCCCAGGGCGCCTGCTCGAGTGCGCAGATCTGTTGGAACTGCGCCTTGCGGAAGGGCAGAAGCCCGCTTGCGGCAATCGTGTCGCGGTCGAGACCGGGTCCTGCCAGGAATATCAGATGCTTTCCTGTTTCAGTCCAGACGCCCGTTGGCTCGTAACCGACAGCCGTTTTGAGCGCCTTGAAGATGCGGGCCGTTTGCCATGCCTTCGTGCCGTAAAAGTGCACGGCCATAATCCCGTCGGGCTTGAGGAGCCTGTATGCGTCGCGGAAACTCTCGACGGTATAGACGTAGTTGTCCAGACGCACCGAGGACATCGATGAGAAGGCCGCGTGGCTGTCCAGGTAGGCAAAATCCACCAGGTCATACTTTTTCGCGGTGCGGCGCAGGAACGCCCGTGCGTCATCGATGCAGATGTGCACGCGCCTGTCGTCATAGGGCTTTTCGACATGAAAGATCTTGCCCATCGACACGATAACCGGGTCGATCTCCACGGCATCCACGCTGGTTGCACCGTGGCGGAGGGCGGATGCCACGTCGTTGCCGGCACCGGCGGCCAGGATGAGCACCGATCTGGGTTTTATGCCGATCAGCTTGTAGAGAGTCGAGTAGTGCTCCCACGTAGCCGCTCGCTGCCGGGGCGAGAGTTTGGACAGCGTCTCGATCCTGTTGTCCAGCGCTCCTTCGATGAAGTCGTGATTGACATTGATTGTGGTGCCGTAGCGGAACGGCGGGTACGGACCGTCGGCAGGCAACCACCAGTCCTGAACGGAGATGCGGTAGTAAGGCGACCAGATGACGTTGGGCTGGGCGGTGATGAATGCAACCACGACGCTCGATGACAAAAGGAGAACCTGGAACGGCCTGCGATAGAAGAACAAGGCAGCGGCGATGCCCAGGAGAAGCCAGGCATCCGGTCTCCAGGAAAGGAATGAGACTGCCGAGAAAAGCAGGATGCCGAGCAGGCTGGCCCCTACGTTGATGCTATATGCCACCAGTGGCGGGAAGCGATCGAAGGCTTGGCCCAGGCGCTGACCCAGGCAGGCGAAGGTGAACACTATGAGGTAGAAGATGCCGGTCAGGACGAGCAAGCCTCCAGCAAGCAAGAATGCGGCCGCCGACAGGTTGAAGCGCTCGGATATGCCGATCAGATAGTGCTCGACGGGGTCGACGAAGGTGACATGGACGAGATTGAGCGGCTGGGCGAAGCAGATGATGAGCGTAAGCAGCGTGAGAGCGGCGGGGAACCATTTGCTCCAATTGCGCTGTGAACCTGTAAGCGCCAGTCCCAGCCCCAATCCGAAAAGACAGGCCATGAGGGCCATGTTCTTGAAATATGCGAAGATGCGTATCTCGGAGGAGAGCCACCTTATGACGAGCAGCTCGAAGTAGAGGCTGAGCAAGCTTACGAGGAAGAGCTCGAAGGCAGGCCGGGAGAGAAGTCGCGCACCGCTGGCTGGCTGCATGGCTGGCTCACAATTGCAGGCGCCCTGCGACCGTCTTGGCCGACCTGATTACTGCATCCGAGTTGTAGTACTTGAACTCAGCGAACCGGCCGCAGAGCTCGATCCCCTGCTCGTGGCAGTAATTGTGGATGATTGACGTGTTCCTGTCATAGGCCAGATCGTAGATGACATAGGCGTACCGGGAACGTTGCACGTCGGTCAAAACAACGTCCTTCTTGTCGATGAAGCCTTCGCGGGCCAGCCCCTCTATGACGTGTCTGGCGATCTCGGCGTCGGACATCGACCAGACCTCGTCTCCTTGCTTGGCCGTGATTTCTGCCACCACCGACGATGCGCCCTCCGGTACATAGTTGTTGCCGAAATAGCCGTAGAAGCAAAGCCGATGGAACATCAGATCGGGCTGTGGGACATAAACTGCGAATTGCTCGACCAGCGCCGGCCGTGCCACTCCAACCAGCACGACGATGAGCGAATTGTATTTGAGATCCTCGACAGCGCGCCGGACTTCGGGCGGAACATCGGCAAGGGCGGCCATGAAGTCGAAAATGGGCATCGCGCAGATGATCTTCTCGTACTCGCGCTCGTCGCTTCCGTTTGAAACCAGCCACCCTGTGCCGGTATGCCGCACAGCCTTCACCGGAAAGTTCTTCACAATGCGATCGGCGACCTTCTCCTCGAAAGTCATCGGCAGCGTCTCGAAGCCGCCGGATTTCGGATAGTAGAAATAGAGCTGGTGAACGTAGCCTTCGGTTTCGATACCCAGCGCGGACTTGAGAATGTCCTCCAGGGGTGGCTTGGGAATCCGCTCGACCCACTGAGTTGCCATCTGCTCGGGCGGGGTGTTCCAGATTTTGGTGTTATAGGGAATCAAGTACTTTTCGGCCAGACCCTTGCCGAACGTGTTGTAGATCCAGTCCCGGAAGTTGTTTTGCGGCCCTGGTGTGTTGTTGATGAAGTGGTAAACGATTTCAAAAATATCCGACTTGTCGAGCGCTGCCAGACCGTTCTCGAACGGGTATTTGACATGGCGGCCTTTGAACCAGACGGAGTTCTTCCTGTAAAAGCGCTCCACCCTGTCTCCCAGCAGCGACAGCTCGAAGTCCAATATCTCCGTGTCTTTCGAAAAGATGATGTGTCCGCCCAGATCGTAAGTGAAGCCGTCTGCGTGGAAGCTCCTGCACAACCCGCCGCAGATGCTCTCCTTTTCAAGCACCTCGCAATCGGGACCGATAAAGTAAGCCAGGCTGAGACCCGCAATGCCTCCGCCAAGGATGCCTATACGCTTCACACCAACTTCTCCTGAGCTGTCAGTAAACCTTATTCCCCTAAGTGGTCACCCTTAATAGAGCACACTCGGCGGTTCGATTGCCAGAGGTCCCGCCTATCATCTTGATTTCGCTAATGTACGCACAACTTGTCATTCTGAGGGAGCCCTTCGCATGCTCCAGCAGCCTGCCTTCGCATTCACAGCATCCGCTCAGGGCAGGCTGCGCGACCGAAGAATCTCGGTTTCGAGCTGCGGCCTGTGCAGGAGATCCTTCGCCGCTTCGCGGATGACAGTTACCGGACGCTGCTGAGCCGACGTGATAGGCAGTGCCAGGGGTAAACTAGAGTGGTTGCTGGGCGGGTGGTCGAACGGGAGCCTATGGCGGGCGGAGCATTTATCACTGGCATCTCCGGATTTATCGGACGCGCCCTGGCGGCACGCCTGAAGGAGCGTGGGCTTGCCGTAGCCGGGCTGGTGCACTCGCCGGCTGAGGTGCCGGGCTGCCGCGTGCTGCCTGGCGAGGTAGTGCATCCGGCGAGCTACGCAGCCGAGGTAGCCCGGGCTCGTTATGTCGTGCATCTGGCCGCACCGACGACGGCCGCACAGATCAACGGCAATCCCCTGGAGACTCTCAAAGTCAACTGGCGCGGCACATGCAATGTTCTCGATTGCTTTCGTGGCGGTGAGGGCGAGCACTTTGTCCTCCTCTCCTCGGGCAAGGTGTATGGCACCCCTGAAACGTTGCCCATTCCGGAGAATCATCGACTGGCTCCGACTACGGTGCTTGGCAAGGCGAAGAAGGCGGCCGAGGACCTGGTGAGCTTTTATGCCGATTACTCAGCAAACAAGCGATTTACCATCTTGCGCATTTTCAATGCCTACGGCCCGGGTCAAAAGCCGGATTTCCTCATACCCACCATATTGCGGCAGCTTGATAAGTCGGAAATTGAGCTGGGGGACACGGCATCGCGTCGGGACTTCGTCTACCTCGATGATGTGGTGGACGCCATTACCACGGTTCTCTTCAACCCGCGCGACCCCGACGTGGGCGCCGCAGACTTGCGCATATTCAATGTCGGCAGCGGGAGCAGCCGTTCGCCGGCCGAGATTGTCGATCTGCTCGGCACAATTGTCGGGCGGCAGCTTCGCGTAACCGTGGACAGGCAGCGGCTTCGCAGCGGAGAGGCGGATGAGGAGCGGGCCGACGTGCGCCGGCTTACGGCGCTGGGTTGGCAGCCGCGCGTGGATCTCAAGAGCGGGCTGGAGCTGACCTGGAGGTCGTTCAATGCCGTCCGCGCCTGAGTCCGAGCTGCTGCGCAAGGCAGTCATTCTTGCTGGCGGGCTGGGAACGCGTCTGGCGCCCATAACGGAGACCCTTCCCAAACCGCTTGTTCCCGTAAAGGGACGCCCCTTCCTCGGCTACCAGCTGGAGCTTCTGGCCAGGCACGGCGTAGCCGAGGTCCTGCTTTTGACCGGCTATAAAGGTGAGATGATCGAATCCACCTTCGGCACAGGCGAGGCGCTGGGTCTTACGCTTAAATATTCCAGGGAATCGGCTCCGGTGGGAACGGGTGGGGCTCTGGCGCAGGCGGCCAGCCTTCTTGCCGACGAGTTCTTCCTCGTTTACGGCGACTCTTACATGGATCTGGATTATCAGGCGGCGGCAAGGCAGTTCCGCAGCGCCCGGGGACCAGGAGCCGGCGGCCTGATGGTGGTTGCCGATGCGCAAGCTTACGGGGAAGTCGGCAATGTCAGGCTGGATCGCACCGGGCAGCGGGTTTCCAGCTATCAAAAGGGTGCCGGCGGTGAGCACACGCACCTGGATGCGGGCGTGCTCATACTCACAAAGGAAGTGGTCGATTTCCTTCCCAAGGGGCAGCCCGCCATGCTTGAAGAATATGTCTACCCCAGGCTGGCCCGGGAAGGACGGCTTCTTGCCTTCCCCGCTCCGGCAAAGTTTTATGATATAGGGACGCCTGAGCGCCTCGCCGTATTCGAACGGAGCATCACTTGATTATTTCGCGCACACCCTTTCGCATAAGCCTGGCCGGCGGCGGCAGCGATCTTCCTGATTATTACCGTGAAGCGACCGGGTGTGTGACCGCCTTCACGATCACCAAGTACATGTACATCACCGTCAACAAGCGGTTCGACCACACGCTTAGGGTCGGCTACTCGAAGATGGAGCTGGTCAATACGGTCGCTGAGCTGCAGCACCCGCTTGTGCGTGAAGCGTTGAAGTGGACCGGTATCTTGAGCGGCATCGAGGTCACCTCGATGGCTGACGTACCGGCGCAGACGGGCATCGGATCGTCCGCCAGCTTCCTGGTCGGGCTGTTGAACGCGCTCTACGCGTACAAGGGCGCTCATGTCTCCGCCGAGCGACTGGCGCAAGAAGCCTGCCGGATCGAGATCGAAGTCCTGGCCGAGCCTGTCGGCAAGCAGGATCAGTACCTGGCTGCTTTCGGGGGCATCCGGTACGTCGAATTCAACAGCGACGAGTCCGTTTATTGCGATCCGGTCATCTGCTCTCCCCAGACGCGCGAAGAACTGTTTCGCCACCTGATGCTCTTCTACACCGGCATCACCCGTCCTGCCGCTTCCGTCCTCAAGGAGCAGAAGGCCAAGACCCAGATCAACAAGGATGTGCTCGATCAAATGTGCGAGCAAGCCAGGGAGATTCGCGACATCCTGCGCAAGGGGCGG
Source organism: Candidatus Obscuribacterales bacterium (assembly GCA_036703665.1). Lineage (GTDB taxonomy): Bacteria > Cyanobacteriota > Vampirovibrionia > Obscuribacterales > Obscuribacteraceae > DATNRD01. The sequence continues at coordinate 1,578 of DATNRD010000712.1, read as the reverse complement.
CATCTGGCCAGCATCGGCGACATTCTGCACCAGGGCTGGCTTGCCAAACGCAAGCTGGCCAGCAACGTGAGCAACGAATTCATCGACAGGCACTACGAAGCCGCACTCCAGGCCGGGGCGCTGGGAGGTAAGGTTCTCGGGGCCGGAGGAGGGGGTTTTCTCCTGTTGTTCGTGGAGCCGCAGAATCACGAAAGAGTTGCCGCGGCGCTTTCGGATCTTCGCCCCATCGAGTTTGGTTACGAACCGCAAGGAAGCAAGATTATCTATGTCAGTGACTGATCTACCGTTCGCGAATTTCTATACCTCGTACATCGAGGATGCGCGCCGCTGCCTGGATCTCATCTCTTTCGACGAGGTCGAGCGCGTTGTGGAGAGCTTGTGGAGGACATATGTTGCCCGCAATCGCGTCTGGGTGTCCGGCAACGGCGGCAGTGCCACGACCGCCATTCACATGGCATGCTGCCTGAGCCAGGGCACGATGATCGCAGGCAAAGCACCATTACGAGCCGAGGCGCTGGTCAGCAACATTTCATTCTTGACCGCTGTGGCAAACGATCACGGCTACCAGCATGTTTTCGAACACCAACTGATGAACTGCATGAGCGCCAATGACGTTTTCATAGCCATATCCTGCTCCGGCAATTCACCAAATGTGGTGGCGGCAGCCGAGTACGCGCGCAAGAACGGCGGCCATGTTATCGGGCTGCTCGGGTTCAGCGGCGGCAAGTTGCGCGAGCTGGCCCACGAGTCGATTTACATCGACAACTATGATTACGGCCAGGTGGAGACCGTCCATCTGTTCGTCTCGCACCTGATCTCCCAATACCTGAAAAAGCGCATGGCACACCAGTAGCGGGCAAGCTCGAGGGAGATGCCCCAATGTTCGTTCCCGGGAGCACCGGCTTCCAGCGGGCAAGATGCCCAATACCCTTCACGTAGTGGAGCAAGGAGACGATGAAAATCCTGGGGGAGCGGGCATCCTGTCCGCTACAAAGCTGGCCGAGACGCTCGTGCCTCCGGGAAGCAATGAGCGGTAGCAGTACAGTGCCGAGCCGAGCGACTCGGCGAGGCGTCTTGACCTCGCCTCTGAACTTTGTCGGTCTGAGTGTTCGGACAGACACGTAATAGGTGTCCGTCTGCCGGAAGCAAATTAAGCTCGAACTATCAGCTATGCCCGAAGACCCATCGCCGCCGGCGGCTTGGCAAGTTGGGTAAACGCATCTCTACTCTGCTTCCGTTCATTGAGACGGAGTGTCTCTTAACTTATCCGCGCCTCAGGCAATTCTTGACAGGGCACATCGAGCCACCCCGGCGGTCTTATGGGCAGCAGCTAAACCGATATCGGTTTAGCTGCTTCAGCACGAAAGCGCTCTGCCCGACGAGCGCGTGAGATTGCAGCAGTTCAAACGATATCGGTTTAGCTTCTCCAGCACATGGAGGCGGTCCCCTCGACGCGCCATTGTGCCAGCGTTTTCGTCGATTTGAACTATTTTGCCTCTTCGGTCGTTCTACTTATTGGTAACCCGTTCGATATGGGAGGTGAAGACTATGGCAGAATTTCCACAAAAGGGCACTGCT
>DATNRD010000711.1:0-6325 GCA_036703665.1 Candidatus Obscuribacterales bacterium | reverse complement strand
CCGCCGGTCCAGCGTGATCAACCTGCGCATCGCTTCGCCCGGGCTCATTTCACCGTCAATGACACGATTCTCTATCCGGCGAGCCTCCCAGCGCATGCGGTTGGCCTGCCATCTTGTTATGGTTCCCTGCGCCAATGCTGCGCTGATGCGAGCATCAAGCCTGTCCTGGAACCGCGAAACGGACCGGGCATTCGCACCGTAACGCGGATACTGCCTTCCATAAGGCCAGACCGAGATGGCTGTGTCTCTGTCACTCAGCTCGGTGGCTATCAGGCTATTCATTCTATTGAAGGTATCGACCATGCTCTGAGCTTCGAAAGAGGTGTAACCACCATCCAGCATATAGGTGTCTCGCAGCGCTATGATGTGGTCCAGCTCTGCTTGCAGCCTTGCCGCCTCATCAGGCGTCAGTCTGCCGGAAGCCAGCCCTGACGATATCTCTCTTCGGTAGTTGGCTATGCCGTTATCCACGGTTGTGATGACCGCCGCATTGTTCGGGACGAAGCGCCCTCTAGAAGAAATGCGCGAATCCAAATAACTCCTCAGCAGATCGGTGAAGTGATCAGCCTGAGCCGGCTGCCACACACCTATTCCGAGGGCCAGCGCAGATGCAGCGGCCGCTGCCATCGGTTTCCTGAATTCCATAAGCGTCCTCCTCGTTGACGCACATTCCACCACCAGTTCAGACGTGCCAATCTGTGTGGCTGTTCCGTGCAGGCACCCAAATGCGACAATTCATGCCAGGCGCGAACCTCGGCGTGTGGACGGTATGCACAAGCGTTTACTCAAAAGCTTCCAGACCCGAGCATCAAAGCGAGCCTTGATTGCCGGTCCGGCGCACCGTGCACACGGTCCGCTACAAGTATCGCGCCCTGGCAGACTACGCCGCCTGCTCTGAATGCTGGACTGTGATATCGGCCGAGGGCATCGACCTGCCGCAACCCGGAGTGCTACAGCCCCAGTTACCGGTCAGGGTGCGCTCAGTGGGGAGCGTAATGGTAAGTCTCCCGGCGTTGCACCGCAGGCGCCCTCTCCGATTCTCCAATCACGATCGGCTTCACAGGGGTTCCCGGTCGGAGCTCGTCGCTGCCCTGCAAAGCAACCAGCTCGCCCTCTTTGATATCCCCGAATATCTCGACCATGTCCTTCATGGTCTGGCCCTTGCGCACCTGAATCCATTTAACGACACCGTCCTTCACACAGCACACGAAGTCCATCAAAGTAGTGCTGACCACCGCCGACATCGGTACGAACAATGTGGGCGCTTTCCGGCGCGTCGGCCATAAGACCTCGCAGAACATTCCCGGAAGAATGCGGTTGTCCGGGTTCCAGTAGTTGAGCTCCACAGGCATGGTCCGAGTCTTTTGCTCCAGGTAGTTGCCGAGCCTGGCTACCGTACCGACAAATTTCTCGCCCGGGAACGTGGAGACGGTGAAAGCAACCTCGGCTCCTGGCAAGACCCCGTGCGTGTCTCGTTCCGGCACGGGTGTGACGATTCTGAGCAGATTGAGCTGCTGGATCCTGGCGATCTCCGGGTAGGCACCGTTTCCGAGCGGCCCGACAAAGCTGCCCACGTGCATGTTTCGTTGGGTTATGTACCCGTCGAAGGGGGCCGTAATCTTGAGGTAGTTCGCGAAATCACGGAAGTTGTCGGCGGACCTCTGCGCCGCAGAAAGGCTCTCGCGCAACGCGGCAACTTGATGCTCGGCAGCCTTTACCCTTTTCTCCCACGACTTGACGCTCTCGAGATCGGCCTGAACAACCTGCCCCAGCACAATCACATCGTTGCTTGCCACCACCCCCGGTACCAGCGATGCCGTCTTCAAACGCGTATACGTCGAATCGTCTCCCAACCACTTTGCCCTGGCCTCGAGTAGCTGCGCGCGAGCGCTCTCCAGCTGCGCCTCTCCTTCCCGCAGCTGGGCTTGTGCCGCGTCGACCTTAGCAAGCGCCTCGTCCCGCCTGGCTTTGTATTCGGGCGCAAACATCGTGACCAGCAGCTGACCTTTTCTCACGATCGATCCCCGGTCGATGCCGATCCACTCGATGAAGCCCGGGACCTTCGGGTAGATAGCCACATCCTGATATGCCTGAATCTCGCCGGGGAGCTGATCGACCCGAGACAGGACTTGCTTGACCACCGGGACGGTCCGCAGTTCCTTTACCTGCGGCGGCTCGACTTTCTGCTCCTGTCTGGCGCAGCCGCTCGCCAACACAACAATCATCGTCAGACCCAGCATAAAGCCCGCAGCCGCATGGCAAGCGCACAACCACGTTCTCGCCGGCGAATCCAAACCCAGGCCGAACCTCATCGACTAGACCTCCTACTCTCCCCGGTCATCCGGGTGGAGGGAAGGCGCCCCCAGTGGCGCCCGCCCCTGAATAACTGCAAAGAACAAGGGAAGTACGGTCAACACCGACAGTGTAGACAATGCCAGCCCGCCTATGACGGCCCTTCCGAGCCCGGCGCTCATGCCGGTGCTTACAGCCATCGGCACCATGCCCGCAATCATGGCTATGGAGGTCATGAGAATCGGGCGCATGCGTTGCTTGGCTGCCTCGATGGCGGCGCGCTCGACCGGCAACCCCTCCCGCCTGTTCTTCTCGGCAAAGACCACGAGCAGAAGCGCGTTGGACACACCGACTCCGATCGCCATGATGGCACCCATGAACGACTGGACATTCAGGGTGGTGCCCGTTAGGGTCAGAGCCACAAGAACGCCGGCAATGATCGCCGGAACCGTAGACAGCACCACGCCCACCAGTCGGGCGGTCTGAAAGTACGCCGTCAGCATAAGGAAAATGACCACCACCGCCAGCCCCAGCCCGCTGAACAGGTGCTGAAAAGTGTCCCGAAGCAAGGGCACCTGTCCCTTTACTTCAGCGATCACTCCCCTGGGTGCTTCACCGGCGCGCTTCATCGCCGCCTCCACCTCCTCACCGACGCGCCCGAGAGCAGCCCCGGAGATATTGGCAGTGAGGCTGACCATCCTCATCATGTCATAACGGTCGTATTCACCAATTGTGGTGCCATATTCGACCCTGGCCACGTCGGAGATGAGCGGATGCTGCATCCGGTGACCGGCCATGGTGGGAAAGTTCTCTATGTCCTCCTTCGAGGTGATGCTGTTTTGAGGCACCTGTACCTGCACCTGGTAGGAGACCCCGCTTTGCGGGTCTCGCCAGAAACTGAGGAGCACGAAGCGGCTGGAATAAAACGCCGGTTGCAGAGACGTTCCGATATCCAGCGGTGTCAAGCCCAGCTGTCCGGCGAGTTCCCTGTCGATCTTGATCTCGCAGGTGGGATATTCCTGCGGTTGCCCGAACTGCAAGTCGCGAAGGGAGGAAATCTTCGCCATCTGAGACTTTACCTTTTCGGCGTAGAGTCTATTTTCGATCAAATCGTGCCCGCGCACCACTACCGAAATGGGCGTGGTCGACCCCAGGTTCATGATCTGGCTGACCAGATCTCCCGGCTCGAAGGAAAACTGAGTTTGTGGCAACACCTCCGCCAGGCGCTTGCGCAACCGGTCCTTGAACTGGCGCACATTTATGCCCGCATCGTCACGCAGTTTGAAATCCATCACTGCTTGATGAGGCCCGCTGGTCCACAAGAAGGCGGAGCTTATCGGGAACATGGGCGGCTGTTGGCCGGCATAACCCAGCGTCGCCTGCAGCACTCCCGGACCGGCCAGCCTCTTCACCTCATTTATGACTGTAAGAACCTGCTGCTCCAGCACCTCTACCCGGGTGCCCGTCGGTGCGCTTATCCTGATGCGGAACTCGGGGCTGTTCGTGTCGGGAAACATCTCCTTACCGATCGAGGCGTAAAGCAGGACCGCCAAAGCGCCGCAGACCAGCAGATATGCGGGAATGATCACGACCCTGGCGCCCATGCCCCGCTCCACGATGCTGCCCAGCCCTTCCTTCATATGGTGAAAAAAGCCGCGTTCCTCATCTTCTGACTGTTCCGGTCCCTTGGGTCTCAGCAACCAGACGCACATGACCGGCACCAGCGTGATTGACAGAATGAACGAGGCGAACATCGCAAAACCTACCGCCAATGACAGCGGGATGAAAAGCGCCCGGGTGATTCCGGTCATGAAGAAGGAAGGCACGAACACCGCCACCACCGCAAGCATTGCCAGAAAGCTAGGGACGAGCGTCTCGCCTCCCGCATTGAGAACCGCCCTGCTGATGGGTTCTCCCCTGGCCATGTGGCTGTGCACGTTCTCGATTACCACCGTCGCCTCATCAACGAGAATCCCGATGGACAAAGCCAGTCCGCTCAATGTCTGGATGTTCACGGTCTGCCCTGTCAGCCACAGACAGGCGCACGACGCCATGATTGCGCACGGAATCGTGGTGACGACCACCACCGTCGCGCGCAAATCGCGCAGGAAAAGCAGAATCATGAGTCCCGGCAGGATGGCGCCCATGGCGCCCTCGAACAGCACGTCGTTGATTGCGTCCCGCACATACCTGGATTGATCGAACTCGTACGAAACCTTGACGCTGGGCGGAAGCGCCGCATTCATTCTCGGCAAGGCTGCCCGAATGGCGTTGACCACCGACACCGTCGAGGCGTCAGACCGCTTCACCACCGGCAGATAGACGGTTCGCCTGCCGTTGTACATGGCATAACCGGCCAGAATGTCGGAGGAGTCCTGCACCGACCCCACGTCCCGGATGAATATTTGCGGGCCCGGCCCTGTCCTTATCGGCAGATAGTCGAGCTGGTGAATGTCCGGCAGGTCGGTGTTCACCGGCGCGATCCTCATGAGGTCGCCTGTACGGACGTTACCGGACGGCATGACGACGTTGCCGGTAGCGATGGCCCTTACAATCTCGTCTCCCGAGATGTTGTACTGGCGAAGCTTTGTAGGATCGACATTGACCACGATCGTGCGGATGTTTCCGCCAAACGGCGGCGGTGCCTCGGCACCGGGCACTGTCGCCAGCAGGGAGCGAATTCTTACATATGCGAGATCCTGCAGCTTCTCCACCGGCTCCGTTTCCGAAGAAAGAACAAGCTGCCCGACCGGCAGGCTGCCCGGGTCGAAGCGCAACACGAAGGGGTTGAGCGTTCCCTTGGGGCAGAGGCTGGTGGCCCGGTTGACCATAGCCACAACCGTGGCCATCGCCGACGACATGTCGGTTCCCGGGTGGAAGTAAATCTTCATTAGCGACAGGTTCTGGATCGACTTGGACTCGATGTGCTCGATGCCAGGAACGTAAAGGAAGAAGATCTCGTAGGTTGAGACCAGGTACCCCTCCATCTGTTCGGGCGACATGCCGCCGTAGCCCTGAATCACGTAGATGGCAGGAATATTGAGGTCCGGGAAAATGTCCTGTTTCATGCTTATGAGCGCCATGACCGCCACCATCACCACGCTTATGACTGCCACCAACACGGAGACAGGACGGCGCAAAGATGTCGCAAGAAACTCCATCTAGTCACTCCTTCCTTCGGCTACCGCCACCAGCGACAGGAACGGCCTCAAATCCCCCTGCACGTAGCCCATAGCCAGGATTGCCCGCCATACCTCGACCTGGGCGATGGCGTTCTCGACCTCGGCCTTGGCCAGGAGCCTTTCTGCCTCTGCCACCGAGACAATGTTGGTGAGCCCCACCTTGTAGCGCTCCAGGGTCTTAATCTGGTTCTCCTGGGCGGCCTTGACAAGCACGGGAGTCTCGTCGGCAATGCGCTTGGCTTCGGTCAGAAGGACGCGAGCACGCGCGTCCTTCTGCTCCAGGATCTGAATGGCAAGATCAAAGTTCGCTTTTTCTGCCCGCTCCAGGTAAAGAGCTCGCTTGCGGCGGGCCTTGATTTCGAATATATCCAGAACGGGGAAGCTCGCCGTAAGACCGACGGCAAAGTTGCCTGCTTGAGGCAGAATGCCGCCTAAAGTCTTGTTTCCCCCACCGCCAAAGCCGCTACCGCGCCCCCAGACGGCGGAATTGAGCCAGATGTGCGGGTACCACTCCCGATCGATGGAGTGCACCTTGGCTGCCTCGCGCCGCACGATAGAGGCACGCAGAATGGCCAGCGGGTGCGCATCAAAATCAGTGGCGGAAAAGCGCCGGCTGGGGGGATGCCTGACCAGCGGCTCGGCGACTATCCCCACATAGGTCCCGGCAATTCCCATCCTCTCTGCCAGGTCCACCCGGGCCAGCTCTGTGGTCCTTTCAGCCTGAATCAAGGCGATCTTGGCCTGCGAGACCTCGTAGTCAGCTCGTGCCGCATCCACACCAGGGCGGAGACCCGTGTCCACCAGCGTGTGCACGACCATTGCAGCGGCTTTCATCCGGTCCAGAGTGGCTT
>DATNRD010000710.1:0-12505 GCA_036703665.1 Candidatus Obscuribacterales bacterium | reverse complement strand
CGGGGTTTGCCACCGGCACCGCCGGGGGCACATGCCGGTTATCTGTACTCTCCTGTCTCAACTGACCAGCGATGCTCACCAGAATTTCAATCATCATCATCCTGTGTTTGGCTTTCACGCTTTTGCCGTGCGGAGTCCGCTCGGGACCGGCTGCAACGCCAGCAGCCCAGCCCGGCTCCGCCAGACAGGCTGCCCCGGGCAAGCCCTCGGCGGCCGGCTCCACTGGCCGGCAGTCCAGAGCCGGGACGGCACCGCGCAAACCGCCGGACTCTTCTTCGGCTCGAGCCTCTGATATTTCGCCGGAAGAGCGGGCAACCATCAAGCTCTACAAAGAGGCCAACCGGGCAGTGGTCAACATCACCACGGTGACCACGCCGGAGGAGCTGTACTTCAACATAATGCCGCACGAGGGCTCGGGCTCGGGTACGATCATCAGCCCGGATGGATACATCCTCACCAACTACCATGTCCTGGCCGGCGCCCAGCACGTGCGTGTCACGCTCTATGACGGCACCAGCCTGCAGGCTGCTGTCGTCGGGGTAGATCCGCCCAATGATCTGGCGGTGCTGAAGATCGATCCGCCGCCCAATACCAGGCTGACGGTCATTCCGATGGGCGACTCTTCCAGGCTGGAAGTCGGGCGCAAGGTTTACGCCATCGGCAACCCGTTCGGTCTGGAGCGCACGCTTACCGAAGGGATAGTCTCCAGCATCGGGCGAACCCTGCGCACGGAAGGCGGCAGGCTGATCAAAGGCATCATTCAGACGGATGCTGCGATCAACCCGGGCAACTCGGGCGGACCGTTGCTGGACAACTCGGGACGGATGGTGGGGATCAACACGGCCATCTTGAGCAGGTCAGGACAGTCGGCCGGCATAGGGTTCGCCATTCCGGTCAACATCGCAAAGCGCATCATTCCCGAACTCATAGCGCACCACACCGTGATAAGGCCCGACCTGGGCATCCAGATGTTCCAGCAGCTCGACATAGGGCTGCGCGTGGTCAGGCTGGACCCGGATGGGCCGGCGGCCAGGGCGGGAATATCGGCTCCCAGGGTGCGCGTCTTTCAGCAGGGGCCGTTTACCATTCAGGCGGTGGACAACGCCGCCGCCGACATAATCATCAAGGTCGACGACGTGCCGGTCAAGTCAGTGGACGACCTCCTGTCCTACATCGAGGAGAAGAAGCCGGGCGAGCTCGTTACGCTCACTGTTCTGCGCCAGGGGAGATTGCTTAAAATTCCAGTAAAATTGAGTCAGAGTAGCGCCGTATAAGCTCTGAGGACAGGGAGTAGCAAATTGAGCAGGATTCTCGTAATCGACGACGACCAGGCGATCGCCGAGCTGGTGAAGGTGAACCTGGAGCTTCTCGGGCACCAGGTGTCTACTTGTAACGACGGCATAAAGGGACTGGCTTTGGCCCAGCAGAACCGCCCGGACTTGATTGTGCTTGATGTCATGATGCCTGACCTGGACGGCTTTACGGTCTGCCAGCGCTTGCGTCAGAACCCGGCAACTCACCCGATTCCCATCCTCATGCTGACCGCCCTGGGGATGACAAGGGATAAGGTGCAGGGATTCGACTCGGGCGCCGACGACTACCTGGTCAAACCCTTTGAAATCCCTGAGCTGCAGGTAAGGGTGCGGGCTCTGTTGCGCCGGTCCGGGTCTGTGCCGCAGTCGGCGACATTGCCGGAGATACTGACGGCCGGTGAGATTACGCTCATCCCTGAAAACCTGCAGGCCAAGGTAAGAGAGCGCATAGTCAAGCTCACGCCGACCGAGTTTGAAATCCTTCACTGTCTTATGCAGCACCACGGGCAAACGGTCTCGACCGGCAAGCTGCTGGAGGAAGTCTGGGGGTATTCGCCAGATGACGACGTGGACACCATACGCGTGCACATAAGGCACCTGCGCACGCGGCTCGAAACACAGGACCGCAAGTACATCAAGACCGTGTACGGAGGCGGTTATCAGCTCATTCCCGAAGGCTTCACCCGCCAGGCGGGTGACCCCAAAGAGTAATCTCTGGTTTGCTTACTGACCCCACCTGCGGTGGCAGTGTAATGCCGTCGGCTGAACCTGGGGGCGCGGGCATCCTGCCCGCTCCGAAGCACGGCCGCGAAGGAGGCGAGGTACGAGCCGACGGAGCATTACAGAGGATGCGGAGTCGCTGCGCGACGGGCAAGCCGGCGTGAGCCGGCCTGCGCTCCCAGGGTCACGATCGAATTTCGCCCTAAACTCGACGGCATTACGGTGGCAACCCGGTTGCCGCGGGCCGCTGGTACGCAGGCGCCCTTGACATTGCTTTCTTGTTACATCGAACCAGCCTCGTTGCCAAGGCAATGTGTGTTTATCCATTAATTGACATCCTGGCACAAGCTAAAATGCGCGTCACCGGGGCCTCATCCGGGCACGTTTTCAAGATGCCGATAACGTCCGCGCGGCGCGAACATGCCATGGTCGCAAAGAGCTCGGGATATAAAAACTATTAGATTAAGACAAGAGCGATTGTCTAGACATACTTGAAATCCAGCCTTTATCATTGGTTGCCGAGCCATTGAAAACTCTCGTGGTGGCATGCCAGCAGACTTTCGAGAGTTTCGAAGAGATCAACGGAGCGAACACGAGGAGACGCGGGGTTGCTATTTAACAGTCTTCAGTACCTGGTCTTTTTGCCGACGGTTTTTCTGCTTTTCTGGATCGTGCCGCACAGGTTCAGGGTGCCACTGCTCCTGGTGGCAAGTTATGTGTTTTACATGTCGTGGAAGCCCATATATGGTCTTCTGATTCTCGGGCTGACGGTGGGCAACTTCCTGCTTGTTCCCTATATCGCCCGCACGACCAAACACAAGAAGCTGATGCTGGGCGTGGTCGTGGCAGGCAACCTGATCACGCTGGGTATTTTCAAGTATGCCTACTTCACGATGGACGTGGTCAAGCAAGGACTCGGGCTGGCCGGCATCAACTGGCATGAGCCGCACCTCCATATCATCCTGCCGCTGGGCATCTCGTTTTTCGTTTTCGAGTTCATCCATTACGCGGTCGAGGTCTACAGGGGCAAGCCCGTCGTCAAGTCGTTTATGGACTTCGCCTTGTTCGCCTCCTTCTTCCCGACCCAGATTGCCGGCCCTATCAAGCGCTATCTGGACTTCATACCGCAACTGAGCATTCCGGCAAAGTTCAAGTGGGACTACCTCGACGAAGGCATGCAGCTCATTCTCATGGGCCTGTGCAAGAAGGTGCTGATTGCCGACAATCTGGCCCTGGTTGTGCAGGCTGGGTTTTCCCACCCGGGCAACTTTTCGCCGGTCGATCTCTGGGTGATCACCTACGCCTTCGCCTTCCAGATCTTCTTCGACTTTGCCGGCTACACCGACATTGCGCGGGGGTCGGCCATGTTGTTCGGCTACAAGGTGCCGATCAACTTCAACCTTCCATACATAGCCGCCAATGTTTCGGACTTCTGGCACCGCTGGCACATAAGTCTTTCGACATGGCTCAGGGACTACCTCTACATTCCCCTGGGCGGATCTAAGTGTGGCAGGCTCTTGAACTACCGCAACCTGTTTATCACCATGGCGCTGGGCGGCTTGTGGCACGGGGCGGCGACGCACTTCCTGGTCTGGGGCGCCTATCAGGGTGCGCTGCTCATCCTTCACAGGGAGTACTCCAGGCTTCTGGAAAAGGTCGGTGTGGCGCAGAAGCTCATGTCGTCGAAGCTTTATCACGCCCTGTCGGTGGTTGTGACCTTCCACCTGGTGTGCATCGGTTGGGTGCTCTTCCGGGCGGAGAACCTGCAGATCGCCGGGGAAATGCTGCGCAAGCTCATCATCGAGACGCCGGCCGAGCTGCTCCACTTCAGCGCCTCGCAACTGGCCATCCTGCAGATTCGCGACCCGATCATATTCCCGGCTCTGGTAATTATCCTGCCGCTGCTCATGATCTCTCACGTTGTTGTCAACTGGCTCAACGGCAAGAAGTTCTACGAGCACCCGCCCTGGGCGGTTCAGGTAGGCGTCATGGTGGCGATGATGTGCCTTTTGACCATCTTCAGCCCCGATACCTCACCACGCTTCATTTACTTCCAGTTCTAATGGTGCTTCCGCGGCCATTCCCCAGCTGCACGGGCGAGGCTGCACCCCGCCTGTCGGATGCCGGCTCTGCCGGCGCCGGCCGCGCACGTGCGCCCGCAGGCTCCTGGGGCAGTTCGTTTGCCGTGGCCTGCCTGATCTTCCTTGCCTTGAATGGGCTGGCCGCTGCCACGCGCTTCGGACATGCCGCGGCCTCCGAGTTCCCGGAGCTTTCCTGGGCCGGCTGGAGAATCAAGCACTTTCTCGATTTGCCAGCCAAGCCGGACGTCGTCTTGCTCGGTTCTTCGCTTGTTCTGGTGCCGGTGGCAGGGGTGGAGGCGGACTATCAAAACGTCCGTCTGGACGGGACCGCACACTATCGCAGCGGCTATTTAGAAAAAATCCTGGAGTCCAAAACCGGGCGCCGGCTTTCGACCTTCAATTTTTCCCTACCGGGCGAGATGCCGTCCGATGCGTATCTAATCACCGACTTCCTGCTCAAGGGCAAGCGGCAGCCCAACTTGCTGGTTTACGGGCTGGGACCGAGGGACTTCATGGACAACCTGCTGCCCAGCCCGGCCTCTACCGATCCGTTTCGCAACCTGTCGCGCTTCGGTGATGTGACGCCCGTCTCGGCCAGGGCCATGCCCGACTGGTTCGAAAGGCTGAATTTCGAGCTGGGAAAGTTTTTTCCCCTGTACGGGCGGAAAGCCGACATAACCGCAAGAACAGAGGTCCTTGCCGGCGCGGCCGTGGACAGGCTGGCGCCGCGCCCTGCCGGTGGGCGCCCCTTCTCGATTGCCGACCGGCGCACGCTCTTGCCTGAGTATCGGAGATCTCAATTGGGCGTGGGGGAGGCGTATTTCCGTCCAACCAGACCGGAAGAGAGAACCACGGTCATCGACAACCTTGCCGAGTACAGGAGCCGGTATGCTCGCGTCAAATGGGACATGTTTCTCACGCAAATGGAATTTCTTGCCGATACCGCAGGGCTGGCCCGCTCGCGCGGTGTTCATGTGGTGCTCGTGGCCATGCCCATCACGGACGTCAACCGGTCGCTAATACAGGATTATGCCTGGAACGCGTACTTAAGGAGCGTAAAGGCGATTGCCAGGGTCACCGGCAGCACCTTTATCGATCTGGGAGAGGCTGGGTTGTTCTCGCGCTCGGATTTCGGGGACACGGTACACCTTCACTCCGGCGGCGGCAAAAAGCTGCTGGATCTTCTAGCCGACCGGCTGGCCGGCAGCCAGGCTTGCCGCCTGGCGCTGGCGGTGCCGGGGCCGGACAGCACCGTTGAGCAAAGGCGGCTGCCTAGAGGCAAAACCGGAAAGCCGGTTGCTGCCGTGCCTAATCGGGCCTTGTAAGTTGACCTCGGGAGGCGGTCGTTTGGCGACAGAGCAGACATCGGACAGAGGCGCGCCGGCCCACGGCAGGAAGGTGAAGGGTACCTTCCTTGTTGCATTGTGCCTTTTCTTGCTGCTGAATGCGACGCTTTCCTTCGCTCCCCCCATCCAGTGGGACGAGCACAAGTTCCCCTACAGGGGCTGGTCGTGGTGGGTGATGAACGATCTCAAAACCAGCAACCGCATCCGCAATGTCGCTCTTCTGGGATCGTCGCTCATGTGTAGCGCGCTGGGCGGGGCGGACTCGAATTTCCTCAAGCGCAATCTCGATCTGGCGCTCTACCACAGGGCTTCATATCTCGATCACAAGCTCAGCACCAGATTTGGTGGCACGTTCGACACTTTCAGCCTGGCTGCGCCCGGGCAGATGCCGTCCGACGCGTACATGACCCTGCGGGCCATGGTCAACCACGCCAACAGACCTGATGTGGTGATATACGGCGTGGCTCCGAGGGACTTCATTGACAGCACGCTGTCCTGCCCGATAGATACCGAGCCATTCAAGTACTTGCGCAGGCTCGTCAACATAGATGATGTCTCGGGCTGGCTTTTCCGCACACCCTTCCAGAAGCTCGACTGGTGGCTGCAGAAGGGCATCTACATGTACGGCTATGCTACTGACTTCCAGCTTGCCTTCAGGGACAAGGCAGGCGAGGCCCTCGAGCATGTTGTTCCCAGGCCGTGGACTTCCCGGCCCTTTACGTGGTGGGACCGGGTGAAGCTCTTGCCGGAGTATCTGCCAGGCGAGATTCACGATGCGGCCATGATCGCCTCGCCGGTAACCGAGAAAGAAGCCTTTTCCACGTACAAGGACAACACCAGCGATTATCTGGCACGTTATCGCAGCCCCGACAAGCTCACCTATAAGACCCAGATGTTCTTCCTGAAGAAGATTATGGAGTTCTGCCGCAAGGAGCGCATCGAATTCATCCTCGTCAACATGCCGATCACTCTCTATAACGCCTGCATGCTGCAGCCCGGCATTTATGCCAAGTACGTGCAGGCGCTCAAGCAAGTGGCGCTGGAAAACAACGTGGCCTTCTACGACCTGGCTGACTTCACGGAATTCAACCAGCGGTATTTCTATGACTCCGTGCACATGAACGCCTTCGGCGGTCTCAAGTTTTTCGACAAGCTGGTGGAGGCGATTGCCGCCGACAGCCGTGCCGCAAGCGCGGTGGTTGCCGCCGGAAGAGAGCTGGAGAGACACAGCGCTCTGGCGTCTGCCGGACGCAGGCGCACGTACTAGGAGCTCAATGAGATGGAAACGTGCACAAAGTCTCAAGCTTCGGTTCCCGGCCGCGAGGGGCGGACCTTTGTCAGCGCTTGCTTGATTGCGCTTGCCCTCTTCGCTCTCATCAACGTAGCGGTGGGGGCAGTCAAACCGCCGGCGCCGCCGTCGGCTGAGCAGACCCTTGCGAAGCAGACAGGACCGGAGCCGCGCGACAAGAGCTTTACCGGCTGGACCGCCAAGGCGTATGTAGAGCAGCAGCAAGCGCCCGATATAGTCGTCCTGGGAAGCTCGCTTATGGGAACGGCGGTTTTCGTGACCGACGCCCAGTATCTCAAGCGCGACATCGACTGTGTGCTGTACCGCCGCTGCTCTGCTCTCGAGGACGCCTTGCGGAGGCGTCTGGGGGCTGACGTACGCGCCTTCAACTGGTCGGTTGGCGGCGAGATGATGTCCGACATGTACATGATCAAGAGCGCGCTTTTCCAGGGCAGGCTGAAGCCGAAGATGGTGGTGGTGGAGGTCTCGCCGCGCGACTTCATCGACAATACGCTGCCGTATGCCGGATCGACCGAGCTGTTCCGCTTCTTCGCCAGGTATGTCAACCTGGGCGACCTGGCGGCCGACGCCTTTCCTGATCTGATCGCCCGGCTCGAGTGGGAGTTCGACAGGCTTATTCCCTTGCGCCGCTTCCGCGTCGAGGGGTTTCAAGAGCCGGAAATTGGCGAAGCCGACCAGCCCGTGCAACTGGCCGGCGGCAACAACGTGGCGGTGCAGGCGATGTTCTCGATTGGCAAAGTGCGTCGTGGACAGTGGGTTGTTCCGCCGAATGTTCCCAATATGTTCAAGGACAACACGAAGGAGTATCAAAAGCGTTTCCGCAATCCCGAGACGCCACTATATGCGGTGGAGCGCCGATTCTTCGAACGGTTGCTCGCCGATCTCCAGGCGTCGGGCATAAAGGCTGTTGTCGTATCCATGCCGACGCTATGGCCCAACAGGAAGCTGCTGCCCGACAGCTTCTGGACCAGGTGGAACGGCGACGTGCAGACGGCATGCCGCAAATACGGCGCTGCCTGGCTAGATCTGTCCGACAGCCCCGAGTTCAATGTCAACGACTACCTCGACACCGTCCACATGAACGCCAGCGGCGGCGCCAAGCTCTTCGGCCGACTGGCGCAGGCGGTGGCAGACAACCCTGAGATCGCCTCCGTGCTCGCACCGGCCGGCAACAACGTGCGCCTTGCCGGACAGCGCGCCGTGCCGCATTGAGGTGGAAGGCTCTGCAATCGTTACCGACAATCGGATCCGCTGGCGTTTTCGATGTTCTGGAACATCCCCAGGATGAAGCTAAGTGATGACGTCGCGGTCTTCGCCTGCCTACTGCGGATTTTTGCGCAGGAAGCGAATTTGAGCAATCTCCGACCTGGCCTGACCGTCTTTTGATTGTCCGGAACCCAGTTCGAGCGACATTCCGGTGAGCCGGCACGAGCGAGGCAGCTCGAGGAGCTTCAGGTCGTAAGTGTAGGCGTGCATGTTGCCGTCCGGCAGCAGCGGTAGCTGGAACGTAGGGCGGTCTTTCCTGCCTGCGATTTTCATATTTACTGTGAGGACGCGTGGCTTGATTCGAGGGTCCGCCGCCAGTTTGACCCAGAAATGCGAATACTGGTCGAGATGAAGCCGTAGCTGCCCGGTGTACTCGAGCGCTGAGGCGTCATGCGGTTCCTTTATCGGTGCTGCTGGTTGCGCCTGCCCGCTCGAAGGGACAGCCCAGGGATCGGTCGGTTTCAAATCGAACACCATGTCATCCGGCGTTGTTGCCGGCATCTCCGGCGATGCATCGGTATTCGACGGGCGGGTTTGCCCCGGCTCCTTGCTGTGCGTCGGCTGCGTCTCCAGGACCTCGATGCGAGGATACCTGTAAACGACAGTGGCAGCCTCTTTGTTGCCGGCGTGACGAACGGCCAGCTTCAGCGTGACGCGCTGTCCTTTGAGCGGCGTCAGGTCCAACCTGACAGGCCGCCAGGCTCCATTGAGGGACTTTACCGGTAAGGCTACGGCGAGGCGATCTCTGCCACGCTCAGGCTTAGCCGATATCTCACACCAGGGGCCGCCCGTGCTTCCGCTGTCGCCCGGTTCCTGATCAGGCGAGCTGGCAGCAACGGCGGACACGAACTCGGCCTTGCGCAAGCCGGCGGGAAGATCCACCGTCCATGTCACCGCATTTGGTGCGGGAATGAGAAGATTCAGGTGCTTGAAGTGGTTCCACGGCAACCGGTCAGCGGCGCTCTTTTTCGCCGTCCAGATGATGTCGGCGGCGCCGGGATGCTCGTGGATACGGACACGATCGAGCAGAAAGTCCCCCTGCAACGTCCAGGTCTGCCTGGGTGCAAAAACGGACAGACCGTGCTTTTCGAGAGGCGAGGCCAAAAGCTCCAGAAGGCCGGGGTTCCCCACCCCCCACTGGAATACCAGCCCTTCCCCGTATGTGGGAGCGGTGCGGTAGTGCCTGATGGCGGAAGCCGAAGCCGGACTGCGGGAGAAGAGCAGGTCGGTCTTATCCTGGTAGGTCAGGTTCGAGCTCGAGTAGGCGCCGGCCATGAACAGCAGCACGACCAGTCCCCAGAGCCGGTGTGCTGCCGGGACGAGCCGCCGGTAGCCGGCAGGCTGGCCCTGCGCATCACGGGGTTGAAAGAGCGACACGAGCGCCGCTGCACCGAGTCCGATCCAGAAGCTCATTGCCACGGCCGTGTACCACGGTGCCAGGAGGGCGCGGAACACACTAATCTGCCACAGGCTGATAAACCCGTGGCCGACCAGCAGCAGCGCCGGCACGCTCTGCCGCCAGAGTTCCTTGCTCCGCGCGCCAATGAGCAAGAAGGCTCCTGCCGCCAGAAGACCGAGACCTGTCCATCCCGCATCTCTTGCCTGTTTAAGCGATTCAGCCTGCGAAGCGATGTCGTTGCTGAGGGGCCAGCCCAGAGCATTGACGATAAAGCGCCAGTTGAACAGCGACACGATCGTCGTTCCGGCTGCCGGTTGGGGGCCGTGCGACACCCCGGGGACCGGAAGCAGCAGGGTGTACGGCAAGATCGAGATCCCCAGCCCCACCGCCCAGAGCGCGTAGTGCCACCACCGGCGATGACCCGTGAGCGCCAGCGCCACCAGGAATACCATCCAGCTCACCAGCCCGTTGCCCCAGGAAAACGAGGCTGTGAGCCCGCCTGCCAACATGGCAAGCAGTCCCGCTGCCGTACCGGGCCGCGTCAACAGCCCCCAGACTCCCAGCGTGAAGCCGAAGAGCGCCAGCCCAATTGTGAGAGCGGCGTCGCCGTACACGAACAGCGACACCTGCGAAGCGGAGAAGACCAGGAGACCGAGCAGCGGCCACAGGCACAGCTTCATTCGCCGGTCCGCCCCCACGGACAGCATCTGCTGCAGCATCACTACCCTGAGGGCTGCCAGGGCGACGCCCGCGTACAGCTCCGGGTAGACACTCCAGTGGAAAAAGCGCGCATCGAGTATGTGCAGGAACACGGGAAGAGCAACCGAGTGCGTTCTGTAGAAGGTATCGCGCAAGTAGCCGGACCAGTCATAAGTCCCGCTCAGTACCTTGCCGACCATGCCCGTATAGGCGAGGTAGTCGTTGGACAGGTTATCGGCGCCGGTTGTGGCGATGATGGTGACGATATTGACCAGCGGTGCCAGCGCCAGCGCAGCGGCAAGCAGAGCGAAAAGCCCGCCCACGGCAACACGCCAGCGAGCCGGTCGCTCCGCTTGATTGCGATGGGCGCTGGTTTCAGCTTGAATCATCTGGGCCGGCAGCTCCGAATTAAAGAGTGTATAACCATTCTTGCTGCATGCTGTTTGCGCCTCCTTGAGTCACAGGAAATTTTTCGAATCTCGCGGGCCGGCCGTCCGTGGCTGCCGGCCCGTCATCGCCCGCTGTAGGACAGCTGCAACAGTATGTCTCGGCCGGGCTTGAACTCGGGCGGCACGGGCGGAAGCGGCTGCGCCTTCTCGCAGGCATCGAGCGCGGCCACATCGTATCGTGAGGCCCCGGAGGACCTGTATACCTGGAGGTAACTGATGCGTCCCTGAGCGTCGACCGAAAACGAGAGCTCTATGGAGTATGGGCGCGTGCTCGGCTCCGGTTGCCACTTACGACTGATCGTCCTTTCAAGGGTGCGAACATAGTCGTGGCTCCTGCCCGCCAGCAGCCGCAGCCGCTTGCCGGCTGTTGCGATGTCGTCGTGCTTCTCGAGCTTCTTCAAAGTGCTTATGTACGCGTCGGCGAACCGGGAGAGATCTTCCGTCGCGGGGCCGGCAAAAGACGGGAGCTGTTCGGACACACGCTTGTATTGCATTTCCGTAACCGAACCGCTGCCTGAGAAATGGCAGAGCAATGCCAGCTCTGGGACCGAGCTGGTGTAAAACGCCTCTGGGTTGTCTTCAAAGACACTGAGCGCCTCCTTGAAGTAAGGCTCCGCCTCGGCATACTTCCCCTGACCATAGAACAGATGACCGAGGCTGACCAGGCTCGTGTAGAGGGCATGAGCCTGGGGCTTGCCGAGCTTTTCGTAAATGCCGATGGCATTCTTCAAGTGCTCTTCTGCCTCCGTGTGCCGCCCCCTTTTCGCGTCGATGACCGCTTGCGCTTGCTCGCAAGCCGCCAGATTGGGGTGCTCGCCGCCCGGCAGGCTTTCGTAAATGGGCCGGACCTGGTTGACGAGCAGCTCGGCATCCTTCTCGTTGCCCTGCTGGTAAAACGAATAGGCAAGGCAGAAGAGGCGCACGGCCGGATCCGGCTGCTCGGGACAAACTAGCTGCTGGTAGATCCAGATCGCTCTTCGCCGCTGCGGCTCGGCTTCCAGCGGGCTTCCCTGCGCTGAGGCCACGAGAGAGATGTTGTACAGAGTGTCCGCCACCCGGATATGATCGGAGCCGTAGACCTTTTCAGAAAGCTCCAGTGATCGATTGAGGAGCTTTTCGGCCTCTAGATAGCGCCCGCGTTTGACGTAGACGACAGCCAGATTGTTGAGCGTGCCGGCCAGCCGCACATCGAAGTTTTCGCACTGCTGGGCCTGCTCGACGGCAATCTCGAAGTCTCTGGCTGCTTCTCTGTACCGGCCCTGCTCATAAGCCTTCTGCCCGGCAATCGTGTAGGAAAGCCACTGCTCGATGGCGGCAGGACCGGCCGCGCGAGCTGGCTGCGTAAGAAGCAGGCAGGGGATGTGCGGGAGTGAAGTGTCTGCCCACAACAGGGAACCGGCCAGTCCCAGGAAGGAACCGCCCGAGGCAGCAAGAACGGATGCGAGCTTGAGCGTCTTCAGTGTCGATCTGGATGAGGGGAGCAATCCGCGCCTCTTTCCGAATTTCCAGCGCCCGCCTTGGCTGCCATTGGCAGCGGGGCTGGCTTGAGTCCAGGTGGCGATAATAGCGCGGAACGCAAGGCAAAAGTGCCGGGCTGAGACATCTCTCAGCCACGAGGCTCACTCATTTGCCCATTTCTGGGCGTTTGCCAATCAGCCGATCAAAGACAAAGGTGGCGTCATCCAGGTAGATGAGCTCATGGAGATAGCGGTTGCCTCCTGGGGGCCAGAGTGGCTCCTCGCCGAAAACCAGGTCTGTAAGCCGCTGCACGTAGATGTCGTAGAGGCGAGCCGCCTGACCGGGTTTCTCGCCTGTCTTAAGCACGGCAATCATGTAAAGATAAGGAAGCAGGGTGTCTTCCTGGTTGTCCATGGCCAGGCGAATTTGCCGGCGGGCTTCGCCAAGATTGCCGGTCTCGGCGGC
>DATNRD010000709.1:0-3219 GCA_036703665.1 Candidatus Obscuribacterales bacterium | reverse complement strand
CTTGCCAGAAACCACCCGCTCAGAGAAGTTTCCACCACGCTCGGCACAGCACCCACTTCCAGCCTCAACCGAGCATAGCCGGAGCCAAGACTTCTTCGACACCGGCTAAGTAATTTGGCAGGAGACAGGGGTGGGGTTGTCGAACATCCAGACCTCATATTTCCGCAGCGCTTAAAGCCTTTCTGGTGGTGTGCTGAACATTACGGCGATTTTGTATCCGAGTTGTTAACCGATCAGATCCAGGGACTTCTCAATCGTTCCAGTGCCGGGTAAACGGCACCATACCGCCGGAAGCCCGGCCATCGATCGTATGGCAGCAGTCCAGTATGTTCCGTGTCTGACCGGACCATCGCAAATTCCGATGGACTCAGTTCGATGGGAAGAACCCCAGTCAGAACGAACCAGGTAGGCCGCGTCTGACCATTCAGGCTACCGGGCAACTAGCCCTGAAGATACCCCGCCCAACGTTGAATTTTGCGAAATCACGAGCGTTTTAGGTTCCGCCAGGTACCTGTTCGTGGGAGCCTTGAGTCGGTGTGATGGTGATGGGCACGCGAGTTCTGCTCAAGCACTGAATTTTGCTACCAATGGTTATCGCTTCAAGAACTCACTGCTGGTGTAGGAATCGTAAGGACTTCCTCAAGGACGTCTCCGCAATGTCATTCTGAGCCGAGCAAGGCGAGGCGAAGAATCTCTGACCCACAGCTGTGAGAGATTCTTCGTCGCCCCCCGCGGGGGCTCCTCAGAATGACAGGCGGGGGGCTCCTCAGAATGACAGGCGGGGAATGCTCGGTACTGAACACTTACTCTACAGACAGTCATAAATACTTGCGCATCTTGCGCATACAGATCGGCTACCAGAGCTATTCTCAATTCGTCCTGATGCGACATTACTTATGATGTTGTGTATGGGAATCGCAGCAACCAAAAAGCGCATCGCATTATGACGAGCCACCCGCACGCAGCTGCCACGGCAGTGCAGCAAGGACCGCCCGATTCGCCGGTCGTTCACGGTCCGGATGCCGACGCCGGTCAGCCGACAGCGGCGTTCCTTTGTTTAGGGCGCGGCGTGAACCGGGGAGCCGGTGGCAAAAACGGGCGGGTGTGTTAATATGACCATAGTCGCTGACCATGAACATATTTTGAGCATGAAGAAAAGAACCACGCAAATCGCCGCCGGGGAGTTTAAGGCGAAGTGCCTCAAGCTCATGGACGAGGTTCAAAGGTCCAAGGTCCCGTTAGTGGTGACCAAGCATGGAAAGCCGGTAGTGACGATAGTGCCTTTCGAGGACACCAAGCCCTTCCCGTTCGGCTACATGAGGGGGCGCATATCGATCAAGGGCGACATCATTGGTCCGACCGGTGAAAAATGGGATGCAGAAGCAAACGACTAAAGGACAAGGCAGGGTTCCGCCAGAAATCACCACGCTTCTGCTGGACACGCACATCGCTGTCTGGCTGGCTTCCGGCAGCTCCCGCCTGAAAAGCTCAACACTTGCCCTGGTGGAGGATTGCTTTCACCGCGGAACCCTTTGCCTATCCCCGATCTCGGCCTGGGAAATCGGGCTGTTGGTCTCCAAAGGCAAGCTCGAACTTGGGCAGCCACCGCTTGTTTGGTTTGAAGGCTTTGTCCAGAAGTTTTGCCCTCAGATCATTGACATAAGTCCAGAAATTGCCATCAGCAGCAGTAATCTTCCGGGAACGTTCCACGGGGATCCAGCTGACAGGATTCTTGTCGCCACCGCCATCGCCTGTTCGACGGCAATATTGACTGCAGACAACAACATGGCAGCCTACGGTCAGCAGGGTTTTGTTCGCATAGTCGCTTGCTAGGTCGCCCTGCCGTTTTGCGCCTTTCGATGGACTAATTGCCTCACGAATGCTTATCAGACGCGCTACAATCGCGTATTCAGGGAGATAACGACGGCGAATCATTGGGACGTACAAATGTCGATTCCAGCGCACGATCTTCAGCTTTCAGTCGAGGAGTATCTGCGGCTGGAGGAATCCAGCGACGTGCGCCATGAATACGTGAGCGGACGCATCTTTGCCATGGTCGGATCTACGGAGGCACACAATGCCATCGTAGTCAACCTGACCATAGCAATCGGTTCGCAGATTAGGGGCTCTGGCTGCCGCGCCTTCAGCACCGACATGAAACTGAGGGTGGAGGCGACCAACAGCTTCTACTACCCCGATGTGATGGTCAGCTGTGAATCTTACCAAGCCAAGGCAATCTTCAAACAGGCGCCGTGCCTCCTGATCGAAGTACTGTCCCCATCGACCATCGATATCGACAGGCGCGAAAAGTTGTTAGCTTATCAGAACATTACGAGCCTCAACGAGTATGCGATTGTTTACCAGGAGGAGCGACGAGTCGAGTTGTACAAGCGTCGCGAAAATGAATGGACTGTAACCGTCCATACCGGCGCTGACTCCTTAGTGCTTACACCAGCACCGGGGCTGGAACTGAACGTTTCGCTGGATGAGGTCTACGAAGGAGTTCTCTAGCTCTAAGCGCCGGCGCTCTTCAATGACCCCGTAGCCGAGCCGGCGCCTAACAGTTCTTTCCGCAAGGGGTTGGAATACTAGAAAATATAGCAGACTCCCAAAAATGAGAAAGGCACGGGAGTGTGGAAGTTCTCTCGTGCCTTTCAAGATCGAGAGCTGCGGAGGCGCAGCGGGGCGGCGTCCCGACTAGAACTGCTCGCCGCCGAAGACCTCCGAGGTCACCTCCCCGACCGGGTCGTAGACCGTCATCGTCTCGGCGTCGTACTGCCCGCAGTTCATGGTGCGGGGCAGGAAGGTTCCGTGGAAGATGCGCTCACCCGGGTTGGGCGCCGTCGTCTTGACGTAGCCGTAGACGCTGCCCATCGGGCCGTTGTCGGCGATCTCCCGGTAGACGATGTACTGCTTGGCTTTGCTTTCGGGCGTTTGAGCCATGTGGTCCTCTCTGGTTTTTCGGATGGATCGCTCTATCAGGCGCGTCCGAGCACCGCCGAGCGATCGCAAAGGTGGAGAGTGGCCCCGGCCTCCGCATGCACGGTGGCACCGGCGCAGGCGAAGACGTGGGAGCCGGCTTCGGCCGGTGGCCTAGTTGAGGGTCCTGCCGGTGGCTGTGCCGGCCACTGCGGCCAGGGCGTCGGCTTCGTCGCGGCGCCCCATGCGGCGGAGGAGATTCGCGTAGTCCTTCTTGATGTTGCCCACGAGCTCGTCGGC
>DATNRD010000708.1:0-7083 GCA_036703665.1 Candidatus Obscuribacterales bacterium | reverse complement strand
GACGCGCTCACCAGCCTGACGCCGTTGCGCAGGTAGGGCGTGCTCGAAGCCCGCTGCGGCAGCCTTGTCGCCACAGATTCTCTGCCGTACTCGTGCGGAGGCTCCACGGTTGCGCTCCCCAGGGCGAGACCCGGATGGTTGCTGTCGAAGCGGGGCCGTGAAACGATGTCTGGGAAATGAGCGATTTAACCGTTAGCGCACGACCAGCACCGAGCAGGGCGCTACACGAACAATTTTCTCTGCGGTGGTGCCCAGCAGAGCGCCCCAGATACTGGAGTGCCCTTTGTCGCCGATTACCAGCAGGTCGACGCCTGACTTGGCGACATACTCCTTTAGCGACGTCGTAGGATTGCCGGTCAAAATCGTCGTGGAAACCTGCACGCCTTCTTTCTCGGCAACCAACTCTGCTTCCGCCTGGATGCGTTCCAGCGTGTCACGGGCGGTCTTTTCCGCCGCCAGAACTTCGCTGGCGCTATAGGCTGCCTCAATCGACTCCTGAATTGATACGACCACCAGCTCCGCACCGTAGTGCCTTGCCAGCCAGGCGGCCTCCCGCAGCGCCTTCCATGACGGCTCGGAGCCGTCCAATCCCACGGCTATCCGTTTAGCCATTCCCGATGTCCTCCCCTGTGTCGCATCGCATCAAGCACCCGTCCTTGTCTCTACATCTGCTCCCTGGCTCTGGCAGCAGCCAGCTCCGCCTCGAACGCGTCAATCGCCTTGATGGCATCCTCGAATTGGTCGAAGCAATTCTCCATGCCAATCTTGTGAATTGCTCCGGTCGAGTCCAGAACATGCCTGATGTGCGGCTGCATTCCAACAAAGAGCACCTTGATTCCCCTTGACTCCCAGCGCTCGACAGCGTCCTCCAGAGCATACGCGCCGGTCTGATCCACAAGCGGTACATTGTAAAAGCGTAGTATCACATAACGAGCCCCTTCCAGCTTATCGACTACTTGCGTCAAATTCTTCGCCTCTCCGAAAAACAAGGGGCCGTTGAACTGATAGGTATAAATGGACTTGCGAACGTCCGAAGGCAGATGACCGGCCAGCTGGTGAAGTTCCTCCAGCGCATCGACGGTACCAACCTCGGACAGCCGCGCATCGGCCAGCCTCTTGACGAACAGTATCGAGGCCATTGCCACGCCCACCCCGACAGCGATGATCAAGTCGACGAAGACGGTCAGCAGCAAGACAACAACCATAACCGCGACATCCGACCTGGGCGTGCGGTGGACAGCCCGCAGGGCTCGCCAGTCCATGATGCTGATGCCGACGGTGATGAGAATGCCGGCAAGGGCCGACAGCGGGATCAGCGAGGCCACATTGCCCAGCCCGAGCAGCACCGCCAGCAAAATCAGTCCGTGTACAGCCCCCGACAGGTGTGTCCTGCCGCCCGCTTTGACATTGACCATGGAGCGCATGGTGGCACCGGCCCCGGGGATTCCGCCAATCAATCCCGCAAACATGTTCCCTATGCCCTGACCGATCAGCTCCTTGTCGCTGTCATGCCTGCCGCCGGTAACTTTATCCATGACCAGCGATGTCAAAAGCGAGTCGATTGCCCCCAGCAAGGCAAGGGTCATTGCGTTTTGCAGCACGACGTGGATGTCGGTGAAACCAAAGACAGGCAGCTGTGGCATGGGGAAGCCGGACGGTATGGAGCCTATTCTGGGAATATCCATGTGCATGAGAAGGCTCAGCGAAGTGGTGGCAACAAGCGCAATTAAGAGAACAGGCAACCTGCGAGACAGGCGCGGAAGCAAGTAGATCAAAGCCAGCGTCGAGCTGCCAATCACAAAGGCATCGGTATTGGCGCCGGAGAAAATCTTAGGCAGGTCGCGAATAGAAGACAGAACGCTGCCGCTGCCGGGCAGTCCGAACAGCGGCAAGATCTGGATGGAGATGATAATGGCTCCGATCCCGGTCATGAAGCCTGAGATCACCGGGTACGGGATGTACTCGATTAGCTGGCCGGCTTTGAGATAGCCCAGAGCGATCTGAAGAATGCCCGCCGCCATCACAGCCGCAAAGACCAGGCTGGGATTGTCCGGCGTGGCTGCGAACATGGCGGCGGCTACCACCGTCATCGGACCGGTCGGCCCGGAGCATTGCCCGGGCGTACCGCCGAACAGCGCTGCGAATATGCCGCAGGCAATCGCGCCGTAAAGACCTGCGGCCGCTCCCAGCCCGGATGCCACACCGAAAGCAAGACACAGTGGCAGCGCCACAATGGCAGCCATCAGCCCGCCAACAAGGTCGCTCCCGACGTTGGTCAGGTATCGTTTCCTGATAGTCTCGCCGTTCACTGCCATGCGACACCTGTACCAGTTGTGCCGTTGCGCCACGGGCTCCACGGTATTGCCAGACATGCGGCAGGCTGACCGCTTGCCATAACAGATTCTACGACAGCGGCAAGGAGGTCAAGATGCAACCGGGGCGCTAGCCAAGCCGGTGGCACTGCCTCACTTGAAGTACAAACCAATGGCGCCAGTCACCCTCTTTATCAGGCGCACATTTTCGCATTCGATTTCCTGCCCGTAGTCAAGCTCCTCAGCACCCCGTTGCTTGAGCAAGAGCACGAGAAGCTCCTTCTCGTCATCGCTCAGGGTGACGCGGCTGTTGCTGTGGTCGGCAGCCAGCTGCATCAACTGGGCGGTTGTCATTTTCGTATCGACCTGCGGCATGGTTTGCTCCTGAGGCTATTTTAGCTACAGCCTGCCGGGGCGCATCCCTCTTAGCTACGTAGCACCCCCACCCAACCGGTGACCAGACTCCGTAATTCCACGGCGGCCCAGGCGGCAGCGGGCGCGGCCACTTACATGGCGCCTGGTTTGCCCGGGCGTCTCATTACTTAACCGTTGTTCTTCCGGTGCGACCGGCCGGGAGCTATAACGATAGTATTCCCGCGCTTCGTACCCCAGCCCATAAGACAATGGCAGCTTTCGCGTTCGCCGTCCTGGGAGTAGTAGCTGGCGGAGCAGCCGCCTCTCTGCTGGCCTGCGCGACGGCATTTAGAAACCGTTCGAGGCAGCGCCAGGGCAGCATTTCCTCCAGCCGGCGGACTCCAGGCGCCCGCACGCCTCCTGCCGGGGTCAGCGGACGCCAGCCTGCCCTTCGCCCGTTGTACCAGGAGGCTTTCCCTGTTACCGTCTGGATCTTGACCAGGTTGCTCAAGCCCCTTTTCGGCTTTCGCCAGCCTGCATCGTACGTGCTGACGCGCTGGTTGTTCCTGCGGTTGCTTGGGCTTGTCTACCTTATCGCATTCGTCTCGCTTCTCACCCAGATCTCAGGTCTCATCGGCAGGCGTGGCATCATGCCGGCGGAGGACTTCCTGGATGAGGTCAAGTCAGGCACCGGGCGCGAACGCTACTGGCATTTTCCGACGCTGGCCTGGTTCAATACCGGCGACGCATTCTTGCAGTCCATCGCCGGAGCCGGCGCGGCGCTGTCGCTTCTAGTTTGCCTCGGCGCCGACTGGGCGCCAATCATGCTGGTTTTGTGGGTGCTCTACCTCTCGCTGTCTACGGTTTCCCGGGACTTCCTGTGCTTTCAGTGGGACGCGCTGCTGCTGGAGACCGGATTCCTCTCCATCTTCTGGGCACCATGGAGGGTGCCGGCGCCGCCCGCGGCGCGGCTCCCTGCACCGCCCGTACAGTCACCCCCTTCGCTTGCCGTGCTCTGGCTGCTGCGTTGGCTTATCTTTCGGCTGATGTTCTCTTCCGGAGCGGTCAAGCTCTTGAGCGGCGATCAGGCGTGGCGCGGGTTGACGGCGCTCAATTACCATTACGAAACCCAACCGCTGCCCACACCGTTGGCCTGGTACGCGGCGAAACTGCCGGAGCGCTTTCAAAAGTTTTCTGTTGTCATGACGTTCGTCATCGAGCTGGGCGTGCCGTTTCTTGTCTTTGCACCGCGGCCGCTGCGGCTGACCTCTGCGGGCATCCTGGTGTGGTTCCAGTGCTTGATTGCAGCCACCGGCAATTACACGTTCTTCAATCTGCTCACCATTGTGCTTTGTGTTCCGCTGCTCGATGACAATGCGGCCCGCAGGCTGGTACCCGCATCGATTACCGGACGCATCATGGGCAGTGCCCAGTGGCGCAGGGGTTTTCGTCCCGGCGCGCTGGTTATCCTGCCCTTGAGCGCCGCCATAGCCTTCCTGACCAGCACGAATATGCTCTTGATGTTTAGCAGGCGGCGCAGCCTGCCACGATCGCTGCGTCGTCTGCTCTCCTGGCAAGCGCCCTTACATATAGCCAACAGCTATGGCTTGTTCGCCGTAATGACTACGCAACGGCCGGAAATCATAGTGGAAGGAAGCATGGACGGACGCACGTGGCGGGCCTACGAGTTCAAACACAAGCCCGGCAATCTGAAGCGCCCGCCGACATGGGTAGCGCCGCACCAGCCCAGGCTCGACTGGCAGATGTGGTTTGCAGCGCTGTCCGACTACCGGAGCAATCCGTGGTTCGTAAATTTCGTAGTCAGGTTGCTGCAGGGCTCGCAGCCTGTTCTGTCCTTGCTAGCCTATAATCCGTTCCCCGATGAGCCGCCGACATACATACGAGCCTTGCTTTACGATTACCACTTCACCGACTGGCAGACTCGCAAGCAGACAGGCCACTGGTGGCGGCGCTCGTTGATCGGCATCTATTTTCCAGCAGCTTCGTTGTGGGGCGATCGCATTTCCAGATCACGATGACTCGCCGGGCCGGATCACAGGTTTTGTTGAGCCCAGAGCGCCGCCTGAGTCCGGTCTCGCAGGTTCAATTGCGAGAGTATGCGGGTGATGTGATTCTTGACCGTACCCTCGGTTATGAACAATGTTTGCGCGATCTCCTTGTTGCTCTTGCCCTGACCGAGCAGTTTCAGCACTTCAATCTCCCGGCCGGTGAGCAATCCTTCCACCGAAGCCTTCTCGCTCGGCGCAGTGGCCGGATGCATTTTGGAAATGATCTTTTGCGCAATCGTCGGTCCCAAAAGCGTGCTGCCGGAATGCAGCGCGCGAATCGTCGCGGCGAGTTGCTCTGTCGGAGCGTCCTTGAGCAAATACCCTGAGGCGCCCGCCTGCATTGCCTGCACGATGTACTCATCGTCGTCGAAAGTTGTAAGAACAAGAATCTTCGCCTGCGGCAGCCGCTCATGAATGATTCTTGTGGCAGCCACTCCATCGCGGCCGGGCATTCTTATATCCATCAGGATGACATCCGGCCTGTGCGCTTCCGCCTCTGCAATCGCTTGATCACCATTGCTTGCCTGCCCGATCACTTCAAAGTCGTTCTCCAGTGAGAGCAACGACGCGAGCCCTTGCCGGACCAGCGCTTGATCGTCAACGATCAAAATACGGATCATAACGGAATGACCACCTCGATTCGTGTGCCCCTCTCGGCTTCTCTGGACAGCGACACGCTGCCGTGCAGCCCTTCCACCCGTTCCTTTATACCCTTGAGGCCGAAACCGCGCCCGTCGGCATTTTCGTCCAGCCCGCGACCATCGTCGGAAATGCTCACCAGTACATTCTCGCCGGTGTGCTTCAATTCTATGTCCACCTTCGAAGCTTCGGCGTGCTTGAGCACGTTGGTCAGGCATTCCTGAATGACCCGGTAGAGCTGGTAACCGGTCGTCGAAGGCATGGCCGGGATGTCGAGCCGGCAGTCTATCTCCAGGGTCTGGCTCCGTTTTATCCTGTCCAGGAGGGAATCGAGTTCAGCCTTGAAATCGAAATCAGCCTTCCGGATCGATTGCACAGCCATCCTTACATCGGTCAGTGTCTGGCTGGCCAGCTCCTTGGCCAGTTCCACGGCTTCGGTGGATCTTGCCGGGTCCACCTGAGCAAACTTGCGCGCTACATCGAGCTGAATGTTGAGAGACGTCAACGTATGTCCAAGGCTGTCGTGAATATCCCTGGCAATCTGGGTGCGTTCAAGCTCTCGGGCAAGCTGCTCGACCTCGCGGGAGAGTTGCTCGGCACGCAGCCGGCTCCTCTGCTCGGCCGCCAGAGCCAGCGTCAGCAGGGCGACCAGCACCATCACCATGATGGCGCCGTAGGTCATGAGAATGGATCCAGCAAAAAGCGTGATGAACGTCTTGAGCGACCACCCACCGGCGATCAGTTGCGGCTGTTTGAGGACGAGCTTGTAACCGGCGTAGGCCACCTGCGACAGAAACGCCGCCCAGCCGATTATGAGCAGCCCACCACGATCCAGGATTAGACAGGCTTTGGCGAGAACGACCGCATACAGCGGGAATACGAAGCGCGGCAGCCCCAGTGCAGCGGCTCCTGTAAGGATGACGATCTGGAGAAAGAGAAAGCAGACCTTGTCCCAGTAAGGCTGCCTGGTGGGCACGACGAGACTCAGACATGCGAAGACGGTAATGAGTATAAGCGCCACCTGATTGCTGGGAGCGGTCGGATCGGGCGGAGCAAAGCGCCAGGCCACATATTCGCCCAGCGCGCACAGCGAAAGCAGGATCCATTCGAAATACAGAACCCTGCGATACAGCGAGTGATAGATGGACGAGTCGGTCATCTCGGCAGCCGGAACACCTCGACCACAAGCATACACGAGTGCTGCTGGCACATGCATGACTTACCTCATGTGCCCAACATGACCGAGGTCGGATGCAGAACAGCTTGCCGTAACTTAGAATGAGCACACAGGATGCTGCGGACAGCCAGCCTGGCGGCAGGCCCGCAGCGTTCGGCTTAAGAGCCGGCGCGATAGATCTTCAGGAACAGCTCGAGCGCAGCGCGCTCGTCGGGCAGGGGCGTCTTACCCGATGCCAGTTCCATCATGCGTCCGATCGAGGTTCCTTTCAGGGGCTTGAGGTCAGGCAAGGGCGGGCGCCCGGGCGCCGACTCCAGAATGCCGACGACCTTGTCGGCAGGCAGGCGCCGGAAGGCAGCCACGACCGCGCTGTCGTACTTCAATCCGGTGCCCCGGGTTAGCCCAACTTACCTGTTGGCAGCCCGGAAACGCTGAGCGGATGGGCCAACTTACAACCGCGACGTGACTACAATGGCCGTTGTCAGGGGACCAGGGCTATCGGCTGTGTCATTGGGCGGTATTGCCAGCGCAA
>DATNRD010000707.1:0-4636 GCA_036703665.1 Candidatus Obscuribacterales bacterium | reverse complement strand
CTCCTTCAAGCCTGGTCGGGGCTTGGTCGCAGGCGCCGCCAGCACCAGCTCGCTGCCTTCCCACTTGCTGCGCAAAACCGGCGTCTGCAGCGCTCCGCGGTCGCGCAGCACTTCCTCCTGGACCTTATCCTTCATGTACTGGTAGGCGTGGCCTAGTTTGGTCTCCGGACCGCTTTGCCTGAGCGCTTCGATCAGGTGGCGCGTGAATACGCCGTTTGGCTGGTGTAGCGATTCCCATGAAATCTGATCGGGGGCGGAGGAGGAGATGACGAGCTGCCCGGTGCCCTGGACGATCTCGTCCACGTTGACGTTGCCCTGGTGGAAGACGGCTTTGCCATCAGGACTGGCGGCGCCGCTGTGGCAGGCATCAAGAACCAAGACTATGCGGTCGGAGTGAACGCGCCCCTTTATGATCCGCACCAGGTCCTGCATCGGGATACCGGTGGAAAACAGGCTTTCCCTGTCGGTGTCGTAAGCAATGAGGTAGTTCACGCCGCCGACATCGAGACTGGAGGGGCTGCCGTGGGTGGATATGTAGATGAGCACCAGGTCGTTGGGGTTGGCCACGCGTGGCAGCCACTTGTCACCGAGTGCCGAAAGGATCTTCTCCCTTGAAGCGTCTTCGTTGAGGAGCAATTTGACGTGGTCCGGCGCGAAATTGCCTTCGGTGGTGAGATAGGTGTAGAGGTCGCGAGCGTCTTTGGCAGGGAACTTGAGGTTGAGCGACGGATCTTTGAACTTGCTGATGCCGATGATGAGCGCCCATTTGTCGGCAATCGGGGTATCGAGGGGCGCGCGTGCGGCGGCCTCAGGCTGCCGGGGTTGTGCGGGAGCTGGTGGAGCCTGGGGATGTATCGGCTGAGACCTGGTTACCGACGGTCCAGGTGGCGGGCGCCGCACATGCCGGGGCGTGCGGGATAAGGTCGCCGATGCCGACAGGGCAAGCATCAACACCATGAGGGCAATACACGCTCTCCGTACGGGCATAGCGCACCGTCTATGAGTTCCCCCCTGTTTGTTTTTGTGCCACGATGTCACTCTTTGTACACATGGAGTGGGATTACCTTTAAAATGCCCGCTCCAAGCCATAGGTTCGGGCGCGCAGGCGGGGGATAAACCCCACCCGTACGGAGGCAGGACCCGGGCAGGGGCGAGGACAGGGTGGCGGCGGGCATGCCGGCCGCGAAGCTGGGCGGGGATAAACCCCGCCCGTACGCAGCTGTGGCAAGGGCGCAGCATTGTCCGGGTACAATGCTCTTAATCGGCCGGCTGGGGGAAGCTTTCTGTAGATTTATGCTCGAAGAACTCGAACGGCAGAGTGAAGTCTGTTGTACTTGCCAAAAGCGATTCCCGGCAGGAACGGAGCGTTGCCCCGAGGACGGCAGCAAGCTCTTTGCCGAGCAGGTTTGTCGTCTGGTAGGAACCACCTTTGCCGAGCGGTACGAGATACTCGAGCCTGTCGGCGAGGGCGGCATGAGCGTCGTCTACAGGGCGCGACACATCCACATGCAGCGCATTGTGGCAATCAAGCTGCTTCACGAGCGCATAGCCAGCGACGAGAAAGCGCTGCTCCGTTTCAAGCGTGAAGCCCAGGCGACCGGCAACCTCTCGCACCAGAATGTCATATCCGTATACGACTTCGGTGTCACGAAAGACCACCAGGCGTTTTTCGTCATGGACTTTCTGGAGGGCGAGGCACTGGATGCGGTGATCAAGAAGGAAAAGCGGATTGAGCCAGCCAGAGCCGTGAGCATTTTCAAGCAGATCTGCGACGGGCTCGAACATGCTCACAAGAAAGGCGTCATCCACCGCGATCTCAAGCCCAGCAACATAATTCTCGTTCCGCAGGACGATGGATTCGAGCTGGTGAAAATCGTGGATTTCGGCATCGCCAAAATGGTGTCGATCGATGCCTCTTCCAAGCAACAGTTGACCCAGACCGGGCAGGTTTTCGGCAGTCCTTTGTATTTGAGTCCCGAGCAATGTCAGGGAATTGCCATCGACAACCGGTCCGACATCTACTCGCTGGGCTGCCTGATGTACGAAGCGCTGGCGGGCAAGCCGCCCTTGATAGGTGACACCGCGATTGCCACCATGCTCAAGCACATCAACGACCCTCCCCCTTTGTTTTCTGCCAAATTTCCGGAAGCGCAGATTCCCCAGCCCATAGAGTATGTCGTGCGAAAGTGCCTGGAAAAGAGTCCGGAGAGCCGTTATCAGACGGTCGCGGAATTGCGCCAGAGCCTGCTCGATGCTGCCGCAGCCAGCAATTTAGAGGGATACAGAACCGGCGGCGTCATCGACGTTCCCAAAAAGCAGGAGGAGCTCGCCAGCACGTGGGACAAGCTGGTGGCGAGCATGCCGGGGCTCTCGCCCGCTCGGAAATCCGGCCGCCGCTGGCTTATGGCGGCCGCGATCGCCCTGCCGACGCTGCTGGTGGTCGGGGTTCTGTTGTTCGCCTTCCTATGGCCCGGACCTGCGGACGACAGGGGCACTCCGGTCGACAAGTTTCGCTGGTTATGGCTTATGTCGGAGGCCGACAAATCGCTGGCGCGCAATGATTATGCTGCGGCTTTGAATACGCTCGACAGGGCCGAGCAGGTCGCCACCACATTCGGTGATTCGGCAAACAGGCTCTTGCGTACTCTCAAACTGAAGAGCCAGGTGTTGGGCCTGGCCAACATGTTTGAGCAACAGGAGTCAGTGAACAACCAGATCATGACCATCCAGGTGCAGCAGATTCAGAAGGAAACGGACGAGGTAAGGGCGTTGCTCAAGCGGCTTCTCGCCAGCGGTGATTCGCCGGTTGCCGTGGAGAAAGCCCGGCTGGAAGCCGAGGCGAACTCCGAGCGAGTTCTTCTGTCTGCACGCAGATTGGACTCCCGCGGAATGCTCGATGAGGAGGAATCTTTCCTCAAGCAGGCGATCAGCACGTACGAGTGGCTAAATTTGCGCCAGTCGCCCACTCTGGCGTCATTGAAGATGCAGCTGGCGACGTGCTTGACCGGAAAGCAGGAATTGCCCGAGGTGCGACCGCTGTTGTTGTCAGCTCTCACGATCCGGCGCTCGCTGCCCAATCAGGAAAGCCGCGCCGTCAAGCGTCTGGTTTTGCAGAGCATGCTCAAGCTTGGTCAGTTCGACCGTGACCAGAGTAACTTCAAAGACGCGCGAACGGAACTCCTGTCGGTGCTCGAGCAGGTGCGCAGAGAGTTTCCGCAGGACAGAGAGCTCATGAGAGAAAGCCTGCAGAGCTATGCGGATCTCCTGCGCCAGACGGGGGAGATAGAAGAATTCCAGAAAGTGCAGCAAGAGGCCAGGCGGTTCGGATCGTAGGTCAGACCTGGACCTGGGCATCAGGTAGCTGGACGGTTGTACCTGCCCTCTTAGCCAGTGCCACGCGACGGGCGCTCAGGATTTCCTCAGAGTGCTCCTCGGCCCACTGCTCCAACCTCTCCAGGACCGGCACGAGGGTCCACCCCAGCTGTGTCAGGGAGTATTCCACACGTGGCGGTACCTCTGCGTACACTTTCCTGCTGACCAGCCCGTCTTCCTCCAGCTCACGCAACTGGTGCGTAAGCACGCGCTGCGTCACTCCTTGCAAGGCGCGCATGAGCTCGTTGAAACGCAAGGTTCCTTTCCGCAGCTTACAAATGATTAGCACCTTCCATTTATCGGAAATCATGGCGATCGTGGACATAATCGGACAGTGAATCTTGTTTTCCATGGTTCGGTCCGTCTTCGGTATCCAGGATGATACTACCCCACTTTTTAGTGCCTTCTTGCGATTGGATACTAACCCATTC
Organism: Candidatus Obscuribacterales bacterium; assembly: GCA_036703665.1. GTDB lineage: Bacteria > Cyanobacteriota > Vampirovibrionia > Obscuribacterales > Obscuribacteraceae > DATNRD01. Next base: position 833 of record DATNRD010000707.1, on the reverse strand, counting down.
TATGATCAAGGCATGAAGATTGCATAGCCCCCGAATGTTCTACTTACGGAGGTCGAACATGACACAAACATTGACTAAAGAACTTGAACGTGCTGTCGAGCACTTTCAAAACAAGCTGGCCTTCGAGACCGGCCCAATAGAGTTGAAGTATGAAATCGAGAAAAACGCACCGCTGCAGATCATCGACCTGCGGGCTCCGGAGCTCTTCGAGAAGGGACACATTCCCGGAGCGGTGAACGTGTCGCTGGAAGATCTCGAGGCTTACCTGCCAAAGTTGAGCAAAGACAAGACAACCATAGTCTACTGCTACAACATCAGCTGCCACCTTTCGACAAAGGCCGCACTGGCGCTTGCCAAGAAAGGCTATCCCGTCAAAGAGCTGTTCGGCGGCTGGGAAGACTGGGTACAGCGCAGCCTGCCGGTAGAGGGTAAAGCGGAAGCCTCGAGCTGCGCGTCGACCAAGTCGTCTTGCGCGGGCTAGAAGCTCACTGAGCTCCTAAAAGCTCGACTTCGAAGACGAGTGTGGCGCCGGGCGGAATTACTCCGCCGGCGCCGCGGTCTGCATAGCCGAGTTGCGGCGGAATAATGAGCCGGCGCCTGCCGCCGATGCGCATGGTGGAGACGCCTTCGTCCCAACCCTTAATGACCTCACCGGCGCCGAGAACGAATTGAAAGGGCTGCCCCTTATCCCGCGAGCTGTCGAACTTCGTCCCGTTGGTCAGCCAGCCTGTGTAGTGCACTGTGACTGTCTGTCCGTACTGGGCGTTGGGACCCTGACCGACGACGATATCCTCGAACTGCAGCCCCGAGTCGGTGGTCATCAGGTTGCCTGC
>DATNRD010000706.1:0-4530 GCA_036703665.1 Candidatus Obscuribacterales bacterium | reverse complement strand
TCCCGCTTGCAGCAAGTGGACAGCAGCAGCGATCCCGCTTCCGTCGAGGCCGATCACCACAACGCGCGCGGAAAGCAGCCTGGACTGCGCTGTTTCATCCATGCCCGGCAAGGCCAGATGCTGCTTGTAGCGCTGGAGCTGCTCTGGAGTCAGACCGATGGGGGGCTCCTTTCCGCGTGGCGGCGGGCACCGGCTGGCAGCACCCGCCGGTCTGCGCCTGCCGGCTGCTCTTCAAATCAAGAGACAGCTTACGGTAAGCAAGCTGCCTCTTGCCGGGTCAACTACCCCATCCTGTGAACCATTACGGGGCTTGCTTAGCGCGGGGCCTGGCGCCTTCTTGCCCGCGACCCGGACAGCTTCATTGTAACAGTTTAATGGCGTCACGCGCTCGCGGGAGGAATCCCCTCTAGGCGTCTACTTTCAGCTCGCCGGCGGTGCGTGCGAGGGCAGACGCACGGAGAACTGCAAGCCGAGTTCAGGCTCAACCGCTGCGTCGATCATGCCGCCGTGCAGTCTGACAATCTCTTTGCTGACCGGCAGCTCCAGTCTGAGTTCGCTGTCGCTCAGCCGGTATCGATCGAACAGCGACTCGAGGGTGGCTTGGGATATTGTGCTCGCCGAGCTGGCAATTGTGATCTCCGCATGACCGTCAAGTCGGCTTGCGCGCGTTTCAACGCTCGAGCCGGCCGGCGACAACCTGAGCGCGGTCGACAATAGGTTTGCCAGAGCCTGAGTTATGCGATCGGGATCTGCATAGATGTCGAAAGTACTGCCGGTGCTCCTTACGGCTATGCCCTTCTCTTCAGCAGACTCGCGTACCCTGCTGAGTGCACCCTCGATGACTTGTTGAACCGGAATGACTCTGGGACGTAGCTCGAACTTGCCGGCTTCAATCTTGTCGAGGTCGAGCAGGTCGCTAATCAGACGGATCAGTCTCTCGAGCTCCCTCTCACAGCGCGCTGCCCCCGAAAGCGTGTCCTGTGAGGCGTCGCCGAAGGCCCCTTCCCGCAAGTTCGACAGATAACCCATGACCGATGTGAGTGGCGACCTGAGGTCATGGGAGATCATCGAGACTATTGCCTGTTTTGTTTGCTGCGCCTCCTTGATCTCATCAGCCATTTCATGGAACGCAGCGTCCACGTGGGCCAGCTCATCACCGCCCCGAGTTTGCGGTGCGAGCTCCAATCCCTGCTTGAACCGCTCGGTGTTGTCGACCACCGTCTGGACTCCCTGGTTTATGCTGCGTATGAAGTAGACGAACAGCAAAATGGCTACGAGCGTGCTGGCGGCAAGCGATCCGAACACCGCGCGATCGACCAGGGCCGTCGATTTCTCCACTTCGGGCACCGCCGACGGGCTGTGGAGGAACTCTGGTTCCCTGAAGAATTCAATCTCCGACGCCATACGCCCTACGAGGTGTTGAGCTTGAGCAAGGATGTCCAGGTCCGCAAGCAGAGCCTTCATCTTGCTGGAGCCTGGTCGCTGAGCGGATACAACGGGTTCCAGCTTATTGCTCAGCTCCAACGCCTGCTGCGTATAAAAATGGATCAGCTCCAGGCTCTTTGTCTGGGATGCGTCATTAGCGACGAGCTTCTTGAGCAGAGCGTACTCGTCCTTGATCCTGGTCATGCGCTCGGCAAACGCCAGCTCGGGACCACCGAAAAGGTTGAAGTAGCCTTTCAAGAACATTATCTCGGTGCAGTCGATCCACATCTCGTTGGCGTGAAATATGATTTCGACTGCAACGCGTTCTTTTGCCAGCTTCTCCTCGTAGTAGCGCTGCAAAGAAAACACGGACATGCCGCAAGCGAATTCCACCAGCAGCGGCACGCAGATCAGAATCAAACCCTTGGCATAGATTGTTTTCGGCGCGAATCTCAACCTGCTACTCCTTCCATGGTGCTCGCGCAGGAAGGCGGAACCAGAAGGTGCTGCCTTCTCCTTCCTCCGATTCGACTCCGATGGAGCCACCGTGCAGTTCGACAATTTCTTTACATATGGGCAGCCCTAATCCGGTGCCGCCTTTTTCGGTGGCGTCTGCGGTGGACACCTGCTGAAAGCGCTCGAAAATTGACTGGCGGAGATGGGCCGGCACGCCCCTGCCTCTGTCCTGGACTTTAACTTCCACGTGATCGTCTGATTGTAAAGCCGTGATGATCACGGCAGTGCCAGCCGGCGAAAACTTGATTGCGTTGGACAGCAGGTTCACGAGCACCTGCACGATCCGGTCAGGGTCAGCGTATGCTTCTGCTTGCGTGTCACGGGACTCGAGCCGTATACCGCTCTTGTCGGCATAGGCCGAGACAGCATCGATCGATGACTGGACAACTTGGGACAGGGAGCAAAGGCGCGGGTTGATTTCCAAGCGTCGCACCCCTGGAGCCTGCAGAGCCAGCAACTCGTTGATAAGGCCGATCAGTCTGTGCAGAGACTGCTCGCCCTTCTGGGCACGTTGTCTCGCTCGTTCCGATAGGCTTGCGTCTGCGCCCTCAGACAACGTATTGAGGAATTCCCTTGTTGCGTTTATGGGGGTTCTGAACTCACGGGACATGGTATTGAGAAATGCCTGCTTCATCTTTTGTGCAGAGGCAACTGCCTCAGCCATTTCATGGAACCGCACGTCGAGCAGCGCTATCTCGTCTGTTCCCTCGATGGCGGGCAACAGAGGGTCTCCGGCCTTGAAGCGTTTGATGTTCTGGATAAGCGCCTGGACGCCCCTGTGAATGCCGCTCATGAAGTAACGGAACAGGAAGTACGCTATGACCGTGCTGCCCAGGATTGCACCGGCCAACAGCTGCTGCATGAGGGACGAAACTTGCTTGACCCTGTCGGCCGCCGCAACGCTTTGCAGTAATTCATGTTCTCTGAACCGGCGTATGAGATCTCCTGTCTCGATGTTGGCGGCCAGCAAGCGTTTGAAAGTGCCGAGATTTCGTCTCATGGCAAGGATCTGCCCGAGCCCGCCAGTACCAGGGGGGCTGGGCGTAAGCTCCTCACACAGAGAACGGCAGAGCGCATGCGCTTTCATTATGCCCTCCAGCTGCGCCATTTGTTGACGGTCTCCCATAAGGAGCGCTTTCAGGATGGCGTATTCGTTGGCTGCCTTTGTTGCGGTTGCCCAGTTGGGCTGATGACCGGCAATGAAGATCTTCGCCAGGTTTGTTGTCGTCATATTGATGTTGTGGTACCAGAACTCATTGACATGAAAAACTATCTGCTTGCGCAGCGCCTCTGCCTTGACGCTTTCGCCGTAATAGTGCTGAAGGTAAATAATGGATGCTGCAACCAGGGCTTCGAACGCCAGCGGCACGAACAGCAGAATTAGCCCCTTATGCACAATTCGTGGTCGCATCGTAAGCATTTCGGGTGTCCTGTCTCTGCCGGTTGTGCCTGCCGCCCGGTTGATCCTGTCTGAGATTACCATGGACGCAGCGGCAAACGGGCTAACTCCTGGAGTTACGGTTCCCGGGGCACAAAGCGAGCGGCGCGGCAGTATACAATGTAGGGGGTTGGCTGGTGAGCGGCAAGCTGCTTTGTACGTTTCGCTGGATAAGGGTGCTGTCCGGTCATGGCAAAAATCCTGGTAGTCGACGACGACCCGCAGGTGACGGAAACGATTGAAGACAGGCTTACCTTTGAGGAGCACGCTGTTACAGTCGCCAACTCGGGCATGGCCGGTTGGGAGCACCTGCAGAAGGACCAGTATGATCTGGTAGTTCTTGACTGGGACATGCCGGACATAACTGGAATAGACATTCTGAGAAAGTTCCGAGCATCCGGCGGAACGACGCCCGTTATCATGCTCACCGGCCATAGCTCGATCGATGACAAGGAGCACGGGCTCGATTCCGGTGCCGATGACTATCTGACCAAGCCCTTTTCCATGAAGGAGCTCTCCGCCAGGATTCGCGCCAATCTGCGCTTTATTACCAGGGTTGCCGCACCGCCGCCGGCGCTCGGTCAGGGCAACGAAGAAGTCCTCAAGCGCGGCGATCTGGTCGGCACCAGGTTAGCCGCTAATTACGAGTTCCTGGACGTAATCGGTGAAGGCGCGACATCCATCGTTTTCAAGGCACGACATCCGCGCCTGAACAAGATCGTAGCCGTAAAGGTACTGTCGCCATCAGCCAGCGAGATCGCATATGCGCGCTTCGAGCGCGAGGCGCAGATTGTAAGCCAGATAAACCACTACAACGTGATCACCGTCTTCGACTACGGGGTGACCGAGCGGAATCGCCCGTACATGGTCATGGAGTACCTCGAGGGCGAATCGCTCCACAAGAAAATCGGGCAGGAGGGACCTCTGCCCCTGATCGCCAGCTCGGCAATCATGATTCAGATTTGCAGGGGACTGCAGGAGGCGCACGAAAAGGGCATTATTCACAGGGATTTGAAGCCGGAGAACATTGTGCTGCAGGGACGCAGCGATAGAGCCGACTGGGTAAAGGTGGTCGATTTCGGCATCGCCAACTTGCTGGGAGCCGACCAGCCGCGGCTGACCGATTCGGGCTCAGTGGTGGGCACTCTTCA
>DATNRD010000705.1:0-7406 GCA_036703665.1 Candidatus Obscuribacterales bacterium | reverse complement strand
ACGCTGGTTGACGGCAATGGTCGATTCCAAAAGCGGCGTCGGGTGACCGTATTCCCGCGCCACTTGCATGAGCGCCGCTATGTCCTTGCCGAAACAGCTGCCTCCCCAGCCGACACCGGCATTGAGGAAGCTGGAGCCAATGCGCTTGTCGAGCCCGATTCCCCAGGCAACCTGGCGAATGTCGGCACCGACTTTCTCGCACAACCCCGCTATCTCGTTTGCGAAGCTGATCTTCAGCGCCAGGAAAGCGTTGGCCGAGTATTTGATCATCTCGGCGCTGGCCAGATCCGTGACCACAAAGGGAACACCATCGAATCCCTGCGGTCTGGGAGCAAACGCCGGCGGCTCGAACGATTGATTCAAGATCGGGCCGTACAACGACCGCATGGCTTCCACCGCCGCTTCATCGCTGGAGCCGACCACGATGCGATCGGGATATAGAGTGTCGAAAATCGCGCTGCCCTCGCGGAGAAACTCCGGATTACTGACCACGGTAAAGACCGGTGCTTCCGGCCTGGCGCTTCTGGCCGGAACGGCGCTGACGGCACGCACACCCTGCTGCACGAGCATCTCCACCCAGTTGCCCGAGCCGACCGGCACCGTCGACTTGTTTACAATCAGGCGCTTGCGGTTGGCATCAAGAGCCTCGCCGATGGCGCGCGCCACCGCCACCACTTGCGAGAGATCCGGCTCGCCGTCGCTCCCGGGAGGCGTTCCTACGGCAATGAAAATGACTTCGGATCGCCTCACCGCCGCCGGCAGGTCGCCGGAGAATTGCAGCAGCCCGCCGCCGGAAAGCGAGTCGACCAGCTCCTGCAAGCCGGGCTCGAAAAACGGCACCACGCCGCGCGCGAGCTGGTCGAGCTTTTCGGCCGACGCATCCACGGCAATTACCCTGTGCCCGAAGTATGCCAGGCAGGTACTGGTCACAAGACCGACGTAGCCTGCACCAATTACACAGATATCCAAAGTGACAGCCCTCTGCTTACGAGAAACTTGCGCCAGGTCAGGCAGCAGCCTGGCCACGCCAGGCCGGCAACGGCCGGCACGAGTTCATCAACTATAGCAAAATGTCCGCCGTTCCCTGCTTTGACCAGCAAGTCAAGCTGCGATGATGAGCTGATTTTCAATGTTCGACTCCTTTGGCCAGCCCCCTGAGCAACCGGCCATGCGCAGCCCCTCTCGTTATGTTAGTCTCATGGCGCACCAGGGCGCCCAGACTCGCGGGCACGATAGAACCTGGCCGCTGGCGTTGCGGCCATACCAGGCAGCCGTGGAGCCTATCAACCGATAGCCGACTGGCATGACATCCCACCTGCAAGCATTCATCGCCACCATCGCCCGCCTGCGCGGACCGGACGGCTGCCCCTGGGACAGGGAGCAAACGCATGAGACGCTGGCACGCTACCTTCTGGAGGAGGCTTACGAAGTTCTGGAAGCCATTCACCTGGGAGATCCGGGCAAGCTAAAAGAAGAGCTCGGCGACTTGCTCTTGCAGATTGTTCTTAACGCTCAGATTGCCGCCGACCACGGGCTCTTCGACATAGAGGACGTGGCACGCTCGATCAACGAAAAGATGATCGCCCGGCACCCCCACGTCTTCGGGGACGCCGACGCAAAAACGGCCGGCCAGGTGGTAGCCCAGTGGGAAGAGCTCAAGCACAGGGAGCAAGCAGCAAGCAACAAGCAGGCCTCCGCCATCGACGGCGTGCCTAAAACACTGCCGGCACTCTTGCAAGCGCTCAAGGTCTCGGAAAAAGCCGTCAGCCAGGGCTTCGAGTGGAACAACAAGGAGGAGGTCTGGGAGAAGCTCTACAGCGAGCTCACCGAGCTGAGATACGAAACGGAGTTGCCGCCCCAGGACAGCAAGCGCCGCAACATCGACCTCGAGCTGGGTGACGTCCTGTTCGTCATGGTCAACATCGCTCGCTGGGAACACCTCAATCCAGAGGAGTCGTTGCTGCTTGCCACCGAGAAGTTCAAGCAGCGCTTCCGGCAGATGGAAGCGCTGGCTGGCAGGCCGCTCAAGGAGCTCGACAAAGCTGATCTCGCCAGCCTCTGGCAGCGTGTAAAGGCAGGCTCGCCAGGCCCGGACGTTTCGCGGACTGATTGAGCGCCTAATCACTCCAGCCGACACCGGTGCTGCCAAGACGAAATTGTCATCCTTCAGGGGCAAATTATTCCTGAAGGGCAAGCCGAGGACCGCGGCATGACGCTTTCCAGGCAAAGGTCCTGTCCTGGCCGAACGGTTGCTCAAATGCCTGCCGCACCGGCTTGAAGCGCCAGACTGCCGCCATCCTCAGGCTGGCTGCCGGGCGACGGTGCGGAATCCGCCGTCGCTTTACCTGATGAATCCAACTTCTTTGCCACCTTCAGCGGAATATTGTTATCCAGACTGAGGTCGACATACTCCAGACGGCCACGGAACGGCACCAGCGCCGGCATCAAGGAGGCCAGGCGGGCCAGTCGCCGGGTGAGAGTCGAGTCCGCACTGCCGATCTTGAAGTACAGATCACCGTCCTGAACACGCACGTCCTGCGGCTGTCTCATATCAAGGTAAGTGACTTTCTCCCCTGTCTGCGCCTCGATGTATGCCACCCAGGCAGCCCACTGGGCAACCTGAGCTCGGGTCAGCCTCAGGTCTGCCGCTCCATAGATCTTGAACTGCGGTCTGCCCACGGATGGGAACTGGCCTATGGGAATAAGCCTGCCGGTCTCCGAAATGACCAGATCCGCTGGGCGCCCCGGGTCGGTGGCCAGCGTCGCCCAGGGGAACTCCTCGAGAACTTCCACGACCAGGTGGGGGCGCGGTAGCAAGTATCTTCTTACGAAGGCGTACCTGACAGCCTCCAGCGAGCGTACCTGGCCGGCCAGCCTCTGCGGATCTAGCTTGTACAGCGGTTTGCCCACGTCGCTGGCCAGGGCACCTCTGACTTGCTCGACCGCCACCACGCTGTTGCCTTTCACCTCGATGTCTCTATCTGGATCGGCAAGACGCCAGGGAAGCAAGGTGAGCGCACCGGCACCGGAGGCCAGCAGCAGGCACAAGAGCAGATAGCGGAGAATCTGCCGGCGCACGCGTGCCGCGCGCGCCAGCTTCCGACGCTCGCGCCGCCCGCGGATCCATTCCTGGCGCTTGTCGGCGTGGATCAACATCTTTGCGCCTCCGCCAGAACCTGGGCAAGATCGACCGCGCCACGATAGATTTCCCGGGCCGGTCCGGTCAAGCGCACGTGCCCGTCCTCGCCCCACCAGACCGCCAGGCACCCGCCCGGCAGCCCGATGGTGGCTTGCCTCACCAGTCTTCCCTCCAGTACCCCTGCCACAAGCACGGCGGCGGCGCCGCTGGCGCAGGCAAGCGTAGGCCCGCAGCCCCGTTCCCAGACAAATACCTTGGCGTGCCCGGGGTCGTCGGTCAGCGCAAACTCAACGTTTACGCCCTCCGGAAAAAGATTGAGGTGCTGAATCAGAGGGGCAAGATGCAAGTAATCGTGCGGGTCGACCGCTGGATTGAAGATCACGCAATGAGGATTGCCCATGCTCACGCAGGTGAAGGAGAATGTCGAGTCCTCGACCGTGAGCTGTTCTTGGACGACCTTCTTGCGCGGCGGTCCGGCAATCGGGATCGAACTGCTGTCCAGAACCGGCTGGCCGAGATCGACGGTGATGGAGTCGCGATCGCGCACGTCGATCTCTACCGGGCCGTGCGCCGTGGAGACCTTGAAGGGCTGCCGGTCCACGAGCTGGCGCTCGACGGCCCACAGCCCCAGACAGCGAAGACCGTTGCCGCACATGGCGGCGGTGCTGCCGTCGCAATTGAAGTACGCCCAGCCCAGCTGGCAATCCGGTCGATCCGGCTGCCGCACCACTACAAGCCCGTCGGCGCCTACGCCGAAATGCCTGTTGCAGAGCGCGGCAGCGACCTTGCCGAGATCCTCCTGGCAGCGAACCGGATGCAAGCGTTCCAGGTCGGTCTGGCTGACAACCACGAAGTCATTGCCCAGCGCCTGCATCTTGGCGAATTCCAGCACGTCCGGGCCCTTCTGTGCATAAGCGGCCTGGTCTGAAGATGGTCGCCAGACCGGGCTGTTGAGACCGGCAGGAAGGCGCGGCGCTTTGTGACTCTTCAAGACCGACCTCTTCTGGATCTCGGCAGCAGGACCAGATGATTATACCCCCGTGTGCTTGACATGGCCATTACTGGCGGTTCAGCCGTCCGGTCCGATTACAATCACAGGCTACAAGCAAAAGGAAAGGAACGCCATGCGTATATATTTGTCGGTCGATCTGGAGGGCGTCAACGGCATAGTTCATTCCAGCCAGACACAGCCGGGCGAGCCGGGTTACGAGCGGGCTGTGCAGCTGATGCACGCCGAGGCCAACGCCGTGATCGACGGGGCGCTAGCAGCGGGCGCCACCGCCATAGTGGTCAACGACGCTCACTGGGACATGCGCAATCTTCGCCCCGAGCTGCTTCATCCGCCGGCGGTGCTCATTTCCGGGTGGCAGAAGCCTTTTTCGATGGTCTCGGGCATAAACGGACGGGTGGATGCTGCCATGTTCGTCGGCTACCACAGCCGGGCCGGCACGGCGCGCGGCGTGCTCAGCCACACTTATCGCGCTCAGGTGTTCCTGGATATAAAACTGAATGGTCGCCCGGTGGGTGAAACGGGACTGAACGCGGCTCTGGCGGGCTGGTTCGACGTGCCGGTCGCGCTTGTGGCCGGTGACGATGCCGTATGCGACGAGGCCACCGAGCTAATCGGTCCGGTTGCCTGCGTGCCCGTGAAAACGGCGATTTCACGTTATTCGGCCGTTTGCAGGCCGCACGCCGAGGCGCTCGACAGCCTGCGCCGGAAGGCCGAGCAGGCACTGTCCGACCGCACCGGTTGGCAGATCTTCAAACCTCCTTCGCCCTCGACACTCACCATCACCATGGTAGATCCAGCCATGGCCGACGGCGCGGAGCTGCTCCCCCACGTCGAACGCACAGGCGATCGCGAAATTCAAATTACTGCCGAGGACTACAGCGTCCTGTTCCGGCTGATGTTGGCTGTAGGCGCCATCGGTGCCTCGCGCCGCGATCCGGTTTTCTCGTAACTGCTGGGAGCGCCACCGTTCTGGTCTTTGAGCGCGCCACAGGCGGAGCCGCCGGAGGCGGCGACGGAGGCGGCGACCGGCCCGACCCGCATTAAATTTTGTCAATTTTTGCCAGGGGCTGAGGGATGAGCGTGGAGCGCGGGTAATTAACCATTGACGGGCGTAATCAGCGGCGGCAGAAACCAGCCAGTATCAGGTTCTTGATGGATCGCCGTCTTACTACAGGTAGTGATATGTTCCATCCTTCCTCCGAACGCATCTCCTTCCGCCAGCAAGTAATCGCACTCAATCAGAGTTATCCTTGCCCGCGCTGCACGGTGGGGATGATGGAGCCGTTCGGTCTGACCGAGACCTTCCAGTGCAACGCCTGCAAACGCGGCTTCGTTCCGCTCAAGGGTGGGCGGTTCCTGTACCCGGCGCGCCATTTGGGCTGGAGAATTGCGCCGACTTTCTGGTGGGATGGCTTCAAGTGGCACTGGGCCGGCACCACTGCCACAGCGCGCCAGCTGGCCACCATCGTGCTCGTCAGCCTCTTGCCTGTCCTGGCAGTCAACCTGGCAATCTACCTGCATTGGTGGACGGGCCGGCCGGAGTGGTGCAACAGCGTCCTGCTCAGCCCCCTTGTCGGCTTGCTTGCCGTGCAGTTCGTCTATCTCTTGTGCTGGGACTTCGATTTCATGTCGCGCAAGCAGAGCGACTCAGTTTCCGCCTCCGCCTGCAAGGATCTCTGACGGGCAAGGGCGCCCGTGTCTTACGGCACCATGCCTGCCTGCCGGTGCGGTCGCTGTCTACCCGTGCAGGGGTGGCGCCATGCGCCGCCCGGGCGATGCATGGCACCGCCCCTGGGTCCTGGAATCGCGCCGAGAACGGAATTGAGGCGCTGTTTCGCAGACGGATTCGGTGAACGCTTACCGCCATTGCCGGCCATTCGACATGCTATGGTAAAGGCGGCAGCAGCTGCCGAAAGCGATGCAGCAGACTGCTCCGCGACCTAGCGGTAGGGCGCATGGAAATGCGCCCGCTTAGAGCGCCGATGCCGATGAGCCAAACACACACGCCGGTCATGCTCGACAAGAGCCTCGAGCTCCTCAATGTTCGCCCGGGGCTGACGTATGTTGACGCCACGGCCGGCGGTGGCGGGCACCTCGGGCAAATCGTGCGGCGAGCCGGCCCGAAAGGAACGGTCATCGGCATCGACAGGGATCTATCGGCCGTCGAAGCGCTGCGTGGAAAGCTGGGCTCCGCCGTGCGCCTGGCGCATGCCAACTACGCAGATCTGGAGCGCGTCGTCGCCGAGCTCGGTGTTGATACCATAAATGGTGGCATCCTGGCCGACTTGGGCGTCTCATCCATGCAACTGTCCGACCCTGATCGCGGCTTCAGCTTCACAGCCGACGGGCCGCTGGACATGCGAATGGACCGCACGGGCAGCGTAACAGCCGCCGACCTTGTCAACAACCTGCCCGAACACGAGCTAGCCGCCATCATCTTCAAGTACGGGGAGGAGCGCCTCAGCCGCAAGATTGCCAGAAAGATCGTCGAGGCCAGGCCGATTACAACCACAGCACAGCTGGCTTCGATTGTGTCCCGGTGCGTGCCTAAGGGCGGCGGGCCGCGCAGGGACACCTCGCACCCGGCAACCCGTACGTTCCAGGCCTTGAGGATTGCCGTAAATGGCGAGCTGGATAGTCTTGCTAAATTTTTACGCAGCTCATTGCGTCTGCTCGCACCGGGGGCAAGGCTTGTCGTCATCACCTTTCACAGCCTCGAGGACCGGCTGGTTAAGCAAATTTTCAGGCAAGCGTCCGCCGGCTGCATCTGCCCCCCGCGACAACCGGTCTGCACGTGCAATAGGCGACCTGAATTGCTGATAATAACGCCCAAACCGCTCGTCCCTGAGGCGTCTGAAGTGCTTGCCAATCCCCGTAGCCGGAGTGCTAAACTACGGGCTGGAGAAAAGACGGCCTAGGAGCATATATGGCGACTGCCCGAACCGCCCGACATCTGAGAGTCCAGGAAGCAACTCCCGAATATATGAGCAGAGCAGCAAGCAGGCCGGCAGTCTCGGTAGCGGCGCTGCCAGAGCGCAGCGGGCAGGTAAGACCGGTTCTCGTTCCCACCCGGAAAAGCAGGAAAGCACCGCTTGTAGTTCGGATCAATCGGGCGCTCAGAACGCTGCTCGTGGGCATGTGCGGCCTGGCTCTTCTGGGGTACGGTCTCGATGTGGCTGCCTCCAACGATGTCGGCAAGCTCCAGGAGCAGGCCCGGCGCCTGAGCGAGCAGAACACGGAGCTGTCGGCGCAACT
>DATNRD010000704.1:0-3480 GCA_036703665.1 Candidatus Obscuribacterales bacterium | reverse complement strand
CGACTTTTAATCAGCCTTCCGCCGTCGGCAAAACCACGCTGCCGACGGGCTTCTGCACGCCTTACTTTATTGGGAACTCAGTTTCCGCTGGACACCGGATGCTGCGTTGCTAACCCAGCTGCCAAACTTGGCACTCTCAAGGCCAGGAAGAGCTGCAGCGAAAACTCAAGACCCGTATGAACGTAGAAATCAAAGATCCCGTAGCAGAGATGCAAGCCAGGGACCTGTCTAAGCGGCTTGCACCAGATGAGGCCTTCGTCAACATCTTGTACTACACGCGCGAGAAGGACAACGCTCGCTGTTACGCAGCCATCGTGTTACGCAACGGCGCGGAAGTCCCTCGGTTTGTAGACCTCGGTGTTGCCGAACCGCCTGAACATGGCGGCAGCAGAACGCCAAAGGGAAAAGCAAGCGGCCCGGGTAACCCACAACAGATTGTCGTAGCAGCGTCCGGGAAGGGTAGCAGGGATGCCATCCCTTTTACAGAAGAAACAAGCATGATCCTTTCTGCTCCGCAGTCAATCGAAGACGCCGTGAAGCTCTGGCGCTATGCGGTCACCCACAACGGTCTGGAGTTAGCCGGGCGAGGTGAGAGTCGCGAGCTTGAAATTGGGCGAGAGAAGCCGAGCAAAGAGCCTGCCAGGGCAAGGGAAAACATCCTCACGCAAGCGCAGCAGTATCTTCAAGGTCGGGTCCTCGTACCAATATGGCAAGCGCTCGGCTTGCCCAACAATACGAACACGAGCAGCAGCGGGAAGGTCGCAGACGGCGGTGTCACCAGCAGTTCGGCAGAGAAAATGGGTGCCGCCGTGCGTCGTCTATGGGTGTGTCCGGACGGCGAACTTGCACGCGTTCCCTTGCACGTTCTGATTGATGAATTCTCTGGTGGCGCCGTAATGGCGTGTGAGGTGGATAGTCCGCGAGAACTCGTAGCCTTGCGTGCGGCCGCTAATGAACCTGCACAGCCATCAGACAAATTGCTGCTGGCCGCTGTACGTGACTTCGGAGGTCGGGCATCGAGGCTAAATAACACCCTCACTGAAATTGAAAAGATAGAGAAGTTGGCCGCCGCACCGAACCTTGGACTCAGTGCAATACCGTTGAAAGAGAGCGACGCAACAAGGGACGCGGTGCTGAGGGTATTAAAAGAGGGCAAGGTAGGCTACGCCCACATTGCTACCCACGGATTCGCTGGCGAAGAGTTGCGGAAAATGAATGCTGGAGCGGCTAGACAACGAGATAAGGCGGTCGCCAGCGCGGCAGGAGGCTCCCGGTTCAATGAAAAGAACGAAGGCAGAAGCAATGTCCAACCGGACAGCCAGACTCGAACGCTCCGATTGATCGCCCGAGATTCCTCCGGTGGAGTCGACCACATGTACGTTGCGCGCAGCCCACTTCTGGATTCGGGGCTTCTCCTGGCTTTGCCCGCAGATGCTCAGGCAAAAAAGAAGGATGAAGCCGACAAAGACCCGGGAGTTGTGACCGCCGAGGACCTGGTCGGTCTCAATCTGACAGGATGTAATCTGGTGACCCTGTCGGCCTGTGAGACAGGTCTTGGCGAGGGAAAGACCGGCCAAGGGATACTTGGTTTACGCTCTGCAATCATGGGAGCTGGGTCCAGAGCCATTCTTATGTCACTGTGGAAAGTAGACGATCCAGCGACCGCCGTGCTCATGAAGCACTTTTACACCAATTTGTGGGCGAAAGGCATGCAACCTGCCGAGGCACTGAGGCAAGCCCAAATCGAAGTGAGGAAGCGCTGGCCAGATCCACAATACTGGGCCGCCTGGGTCCTTGTGGGCCAGGGCTGGAAGTGACTGGCGATGTTTGATGCGATATTGAAAATCAGAAAACAATTTGGGTCTGTGCGAGTCGCTAGAGCGTTGGTTGCGTTGTGGTGGCAGTAACCCTGCCGGGTGTGGATTCGAACCACAATGGCATTGAAAATGCCATTACCGTTTGTTTGTATGCTCAGGCTGTTAGAGCACAGACCTGTGGGCATAATAGCAACGCGTGGCGGTGTTTGTGATTGATGTTTTCACTAAAGCAGGAGGGTGATTGCGTTAGTCCGGCTCCTTCGATATGCTGGAGTTTATGGCAATTCGTTTGCGACCACGTCTGTGCGCTCTCATTGCGGCGGTTCTGGTGCTGGTTCTGCCCAACGTCACTGCTCAACCGGCTCATTCGTACGAAGATCCCAGTTATTTGCTGACCGTCCGTCCTGGGTGGACTGGACCCAGCCGCATCAGAGTCGTGAAGGCCCCTCAACCGTCGGCGGAGATCGTGACTACAGCGGATGGATCGGAATACTTGCTGCTTGTGCCGCTCATGTGGAGCGGACCAGACGTCATCAGAGTCGAAGTTCAAAACCAACCTTCGTATGTGCGCCAATATGTCAGGTCCGGCAGATACATGCACAACAATTTCGTATGTCGCGTCGAGGGTGGTCCATGGATGCCGCAGGGCGCCCGCCGGCTCTCAGCGGACGAAACCACACAACTTCTCGGCTCCGCAGGGTCCCGCGGCCCGTTGCCGACACAGAGACTGGCTTCATCCGGTACGCCGGAGCAATCATCCTGGGGGCAGCTTGCACAGCCACCTGGCGGCCGCTTTGACTTTGGGCAACCGTCCGGCACAGCGGCCCAAGCAGCCTCGCGGAACAGGACTAAGGTACCGCCTCGCCGCCTGGATTCGATACACGCAATCAGGCCTCCCTCAAGAGACGTCAGAGTCGAGAGTACAGATTTCGCGGCTGCGCACAGTGGCAAGCTGGGAAAGAATTACGCCCTTCTGTTCGCTACGGATGACTACAAGCCGGGGTTCAAACCGCTGACCAACCCCATTCTCGATGCCAGCGCGATCGCGCAAGAACTCAAGAGTCGGTATGGATTCGAGGTGGACCCCCAGTACAACCAAGGTAAGGAACAAATCACCAGAACAATCCTCAAATACCAGCAGAAGAAATACTCACCAAACGACCAGCTCCTCATCTTCTTTGCGGGTCACGGAGACTACGATCCAACGCGGAAGAAGGGATTTCTGGTTACAAAAGACTCACAGCCCGACGACATTCTGAGGAGTTCGTTTATCTCATTTCCTGATCTCAGCAGTGACATCATCAGCATTCCTTGTAAACACATTCTGGTAGTCCTCGATACTTGTTATTCAGGCGCATTCGATGAATTTCTAGCTAAATTTTTCCCGGACACTCGCGACGCCGGGGACGGCCTGAGCTACAGGCAAATGTCATTCGACGAGCTGTACCAAACCTACGGACATCTGCCCACCAGGCTGCTACTGGCGTCTGCCGGAAAGATGGCGGTCTCAGATGGTATACCAGGCAACCACTCACCCTTCGCGAGTAAATTCCTCGAACTCCTGCGAGAAACCGCAAAGCAAGGTGGCTACCTTACCTTTGGGGACCTGGCTGCGCCAATGAAGAAGGTGCCTCCCGGGCCACATATCAAAAATCTGCCGGGT
>DATNRD010000703.1:0-14965 GCA_036703665.1 Candidatus Obscuribacterales bacterium | reverse complement strand
GCCGATCCGCCTGACGGCACACTTCATCAAAGGCCGTATGCAGCGAGGTCTGCTTGTAGTCCACCAGATTGATCGACACCTGTGCCCTTCTGTACTCGTCGATGTACCAGCCGACAGCCTTTAAAGCCGGCAGCGTGCCGGGAACCATTACCGGCTTGCCGCTTGCCTCGCGGATTATGTTCCCCTGCTCATCACGCCTGGCTCTGCCTGCCTCGCGAATGGTAAGAGCAATCTCGTTGGCTAGCTTCTGGGATCTTGTGTTCAGGTTTACGTTGTACGCGATAAGAAAGGTCCTGGCACCAATTACGGTGGCGCCGGCGGAGGGATTGAACTCCTGTGGGCCGAAATCCGGGCGCCAGGCAGGGTCTTTCAACTTCTCCGCCAGACCTTCATATTCCCCCTTGCGAATATCGGCCAGATTGCGTCGATCCGGCGCCTGTGCCGCCTCGCCATAGAGATAGACCGGTATACCAAGCTCTTGCCCGACACGCTGCCCCAGGCGCCTGGCCAGCTCGACACATTCTTCCATGCTCACGCCGGCAACGGGGACAAAGGGGCAGACATCGGTGGCGCCCATTCTCGGGTGGGCGCCCGTGTGCTGGCGCATGTCAATCAGCGCCGCGGCCCTGGCGATTGCCTGAAAGGCGGCCTCCAGCACAGGCTCCGGTTCACCGACAAAGGTCATGACCGTCCTGTTGGTGGCCTTGCCCGGGTCGATGTCAAGCAGCTCGACATCTTCCACCGAGCGTATGGCCTCGGCAATCGCATCCAGGATCTTATGATTTCGCCCTTCACTGAAATTGGGAACGCACTCGACCAGAGGCATGCTTTTCTCCTTGCCGGCCCGGAACAAGCAAATGAGTTTATAGCATGCCGCCAAGCCGGCGACAGGAGCGGGATCCCTGACACGGTCGGGCAGCTCCAGCCGAAATCTAGCGCAGCAGACCCTGCCTGATTGCCTTGACCGCTGCCTGAGTGCGGTCGGCGACGGAGAGCTTCTCCATGATGTGCTTGATGTGCGTCTTGATCGTCTCAGGGCTGAGATGCAGTGTCACGGCAATTTCTTGATTGCTCAGCCCTTTGACGATATGAGACAGCACTTCCAGCTCTCTGTCCGATAGCCCGAAATCGTTCGTCCGGTCCCCGCTGGGCGCGCGGGCTCCGGACGTGGCTGCCAAGAAAACCCGCCTGGCTATGGCCGGGTCGAGCCAGGCTACACCGCCGGCAACCGCCTCAATGGCCAGCAGCAGCTGACGCGTGCTGATCTCCTTCAAGCAATAGGCGTCCGCCCCGGCAGCAAGGGCCCCGAAGACGTCATCGTCCGTGGCGTGAGAGGTGAGAACCACGACTTTGGTATCGGGCAAACTGGCTTTTATCTGTTGGGTCGCCTCAATCCCGTCCATGCCGGGCAGCCCGATGTCCATCAGCACCACCGCAGGTCTCAATTCCATCGTCCGGGCCACCGCTGCACGGCCGTCGCCGGCTTCGCCGACCAGAGTGAAGTGCGGGTGCTTGTCCAGCAGAAGCCGCAGCCCTGCCCGGGTGATGTCGTCATCTTCAACGACCAGGATTCTTATCGGCAATGACATTAGCCTGTTTCTCCCTGCGATCATTTGTCATCGGCAAGCTGATGACAAAGGTCGTTCCGCGCCCCGGCCGGCTGGCACATTTTACAAAGCCGCCATGCGATTTGACGATCTGCCTGGTCAGGTACAGCCCCAGC
The DNA here is from genome assembly GCA_036703665.1 of Candidatus Obscuribacterales bacterium. Lineage (GTDB taxonomy): Bacteria > Cyanobacteriota > Vampirovibrionia > Obscuribacterales > Obscuribacteraceae > DATNRD01. The sequence goes on along the minus strand of DATNRD010000703.1, from coordinate 13,242 downwards.
CCGGTGCCGCCGGCACGTCTGCCGCCGGGCGCCTGCCAGAAGCGCTCGAAAACCCGGTCTTGCTCCTCCGGGGTCAACCCTGGCCCGGTGTCGGCCACGCTCAGAACGGCGTGGCCGTCGCGGCGCTCCAACTCAAGCGTGATGGATCCCCCCGGCGGACTGAATTTGAGCGCGTTGTCCAGCAGATTTTGCAGCACGCGCCGCATGGCCACTCGATCCACCTGACACACAGTAGCACCGGCACTGCACACCCTAACTTCGACACCCTTACCCTCGGCCAGAGGCAGAAAGTCCTCAACCACCTCGGCAACCAGCTGGCCGAGGTCCGTCTGCTCGAAAAAATGAGCCGGACTGCCCAGCTCATACCGATGCACGTCCAGGAGGTTTTGAATCATTCCCAAGAGCGCCGCGTTGCCGTTCCGCAGGCGCAGAAGCAAGCGCCGCTGTTCCTCTGTAAGCTCGCCGGTGTAACCCTGGGTCATCAGCTCGAGAAGGCGGTTGGCCCCCACCAGCGGCGATTTGAGGTCATGGGCAAGAGTAGCCATGAAGTCCTCCCGCTGCTGCAACAGGCTGTTGCGCCTGGCAAGCTCGTCGGCCTGCTTGTAGACGGTTATGTCCACGCACAGATTGAGGAGCTGTTCCGCTCTGCCCCGCCTTCCCAGGCTGACCTTCCCCCGCCCGGCGACAAAGCGGACCGTTCCGTCAGGCCAGACGACGCGGAAGGTAGTGTCATACTCCGAGCGAGCAGCAACTGCGCTTGCAATCAACTCCCTGACGCTCACCCGGTCGTCCGGGTGAACCCGCTCCAGCAGGGCATCAATTTCCGGCGCCAGCCCGGTGTCGCTGGCTCCCAAAATGGCCAGCACTTGCTCGTCCCAGATCACGTGCTTGCCGACCAGGTCCCAGTACCAGATGCCGATTCGCCCCGCTCCGAGCGCCGCCTCTACCCTCTCCTGTCCTTCATCGACGAGTTGCTTAAGCTCCCTTTGCCTTGTCACGTCGTGAATGAGAGCAAGCGCCCCGGACACGTCGCCAGACGAGCGCAGAAGCGGATAAAGGTGCAGATCGAAAAAGCGCGGCGAGCCGCGCACGCGATAGCACAGGCCCCTGCGCACCGACTCTTCACCCAGCAGGGTCAGCTATACGAGTTTTGCTTCGCGGGTGTCCCTGAGAGCCGGGAAGCGTTCCAGAAGTACCTGGCCGAGAACGGTCCGGCGCGGGCACCCGGTGATCGACTCCATGGCGGCATTCCAGACGAGCACGCGCCAGTTTTTGTCGCAGGCGACGACACCGGTCGACATGCTGTCGATAATGCCGCCGGCCAGGTCCAGCCACGGCAGCACCGTATCTCGCGCATCTGCCAGCCTCGCTGAACTAGCAACGCCCCTGGGGTGGTTGTCGGTAAGCTCGGCTGCCTGCGGCGATAGCGGGTTGCTCAAGACCATGAGGAAGGCATCGATCCGGCTGTCTCGCAACAGCTCCAGACCAACCTCTAGGTCGGCAGCCTGAACGACCTCGACACCGGTTCCCCGGAGCCCAGCCAGCAGCTTCTCGACGCCATCCGGGTCAAGCGGATTGTCATTAACAACCAGGATCCTCACGCCATGCCGCCTTGTATCTGCATGCACCGTCGGTGCACGTATGCCCCCCTGCCTTTTTGTTGCCTTGTTACGAAATTCCTACATACTCTAGTTTAACTCCACTTAGGCATGTGCAATAGGATCTGTAGAGCATAGTCGGCAGCCGTCCCCACAGCTTGTCAGCCGCGACGGCCCTTTGCCCGGCCGGCGGCGGTTCCGCATTTTGCGGGTACACTACTGGCTGGAGCAAAGCCATAATGCCCGAAGATGAAAGCAAAGCCCATGCCGAGCAGCAGCGCGCCTACTTCGACCAGCGCACCTTCGTCTTTACGCAACCGATCCCGCCTGCCGTGCAAGAGCGCACCAGGAAGATTGTGGAGGCGGCCCGGCTCGACTCGCAAGCGCGTGTGCTGGATGTTGCCACCGGCATAGGTGTGCTTGTCCCGCACATCCTCTCCCAGGGGGTGCGCCCGGAAAACATCATGGGCTGCGACCTGAGCCCCAAGATGCTCGATGAAGCGCGCCGCCGCTATCCGGACGTGCCTTTCTGGCAGGGGGACTTCCTGGATTTTCCGCACGAGTTCGGTCCGTTTGACGCCATCTTCTTCAACGCCTGCTTCGGGAATTTCTACGATCAGGGTAGGGTGCTGCAGAAGGCTGCTGCGCTGCTGTCCAGCGACGGAAGGCTGTTAATCAGTCATCCGATGGGAGCACGCTTCGTGGCTCAGTTGCGCGCTGCCGAGCCCGAGATTGTGCCGCACTGCCTGCCCGGGCGACAGGCTCTTTTGGAATGGGCGACAGGTTTGGGCTTGATTCTCGACGCCTTCGTGGAGGAAGCCGACCTCTACATAGCTGTCCTGCGGCGCGGCCAAGTTGCTCAATCTTAGATAAGCAAATCTCAGGCGCCGGAGCGCCGGCCTCGTGCGCACCGCAAGGCCGGAGCTGCGAACAGCCGCCGTGGACTGGTGGGAGCGCATGGCAATGCGCGCGCTTATCGCAGCCGGCGAGAAAGCGCCTATTATTCATTGGCCGCACGGCAGGCTCGCTCCCTGTTTGTTCCTGTGCTAGTCTTGTCTGACCTGAGGTTGAACGGTCATGAGCCTGGATGCGCTTATCCTTATCACCATATGTTGCTGGGGCATCTGGGGCATCTTCGACAAATTGGCCCTTGCGAGGGCTTCGCATCGGGATGTGCTCCTTATGCTGTATCTGCTGTACCTGCCGCAGGTTCCCATCGTGTGGTGCCTGCTCAACGGGCTGGTGCCGGGCTGGCACTTGACCGCCGCAGTGATTGGCTGGACGGGTCTGGCGGCATTCACGTACAGCATCGCCATGGTGGCATATCTCACGGCCATGAGCAAAACCGAAGCCAGCTACGTCCTGGGAATAACCGCCAGCTACCCTCTGATTCTGCAACTGCTGGCGGTGGCACTGCTGGGAGAGAGCCTGGTGCTCAACCGAATTGTCGGGGCGGCGCTCATCGGGCTGTGCGTCTTTGCCATCGGCAGCTCGGCGGCAGCGCGCGGTGCGCTTGAGCAGGCGAGAGCGCGCCGAGATGATCGCCTGCGTCGTCCTGGCCACGCTCTGCTGGGGAATATACGGCATTTTCGACAAGATGGCCGTGTCGCTTGCCCCGCCCGCTGTCGTTTACTTTGCCCAGTGCCTGTGGGACATTCTTTACCTTGTCGTCATCGCCTGCATCTTCAAGGCTCAGGGGCACCGACTCGACTTGACCAGCGCGCCTGCCTGGAAATTCAGCGCCCTGTCAGCTCTTACCCTTACGATTGGCGCCTGGACGTATCTTACCGCCCTGGCTAAGTCTACCGCCTCGTATGTAATCGTCATCACCGGCTGCTATCCTCTGCTCATGTATGTGTTTGCGCTGCTTTTCCTCAGGGAGAAGTTCAATCGAGTGCGCGTCAGCGGCATAGCGCTTGTGGTCGTCGGGGGCATCCTCGTGCAGTTGACACAGCACCTCTGAGCACCGCCGGTCCCCGGCTGACCGGCGCATGTACTATAGTGGTTAAATCGGGGGAGCGAGGTCGAAAGCCATGGGTGACAGCGAGGCGGACGCCCGGCAGGCCCTCCAGTACCTGCAGCAGGGCATGCTGGCCTATCAACGCGGCAGCTACCACGAAGCAGTCGACTTCCTGGCACAGGGGCTCTCCCTGGACGCCGAGGACTGGGAGTGCCGGCTTTATCTGGCTATGGCCTACTACCGCACGGGGCGGGTAGCCCTGAGCCGCCGAGAATTCCAGAACATCATGAACGGCTGCCTGGACCGCAATCTCAGGCTCAAGGCCGCAGCTGCGCTGGCGGCCACCAACCCGAACGCCTGAAGTCGGGCCGGGCAGGCCGACTGCCCATATTGTTCAGATAAAAGACCCGGAGAGGGAGGGATTCGAACCCTCGATCCAGCTTTTGGCCGGATAACTTCTTAGCAGGAAGCCGCTTTCGACCACTCAGCCACCTCTCCGCGCGGGTACCTCAGGGAATATATTATAGCCTCCCGGCAAGCAGCCGGTTACAGAATCCCCAGGACCACCAGGCACACCCAATAATAGGAAATCGCCCCGGCGAAGATAAGGCTGTCACCGCGGTCCAGGAACCCGCCATGGCCGGGAATGATGGTGCTGGAGTCCTTGAGGCCGGCGTCGCGCTTCAAAAGCGACTCGCTGAGATCACCGAGTTGCGCAGCTATGCTCACGACCGCCCCCATAAGAGGCGCCTGCCACCACTTGAAACGAAAAGGATGGCTCGGGAACAGGAAGGCATCCGCACAATAAGTGACCAGCATCGCCCAGAATATGGCCGCCACGAAACCGCCGATGGCTCCCTCCACCGTCTTTTTAGGGCTGACCTGCGGATAGAGCAGGTGCTTGCCGAAGTGCTTGCCTGCATAATAGGCGAAGACGTCGGTGGCCCAGATGATGAAAAGGCTCGCCCACACGTAGGCCAGCCCCGGCTGCTGCAAGGGATTGGCTACCGGCTCGCTGCCGGGAGGATTAAGGTTGCGCAGCAGCACGAGATGGCTGGGCATCCAGCCGAGATAGATGAATCCCAGAACCGTGGTGGCGATATCGGCTATGGTGGCAGGCGGCGTCTCGTGGCGGAACAGGAGCCGGAAAAACGAGATGCACACACCGACCGTCAAAAGAATGGGGAAGTGATCGAGCGAGAAATTCCAGGGCAACTTGAGCCCCGGAACCACCGGCAGGGCAGCCATGACGAAAAAGGCGATGATCATGCCCCGGATGATGCGTGGCGAGGGATGCATGCCCCTGGCTCTTGTCATGGCTATGAACTCTTCACCGGCCATGTAGGCAGCCGCGCCCAGGGCCAGCGGCCACAACAACCCCCCGACCATGATGCTGGCGACCGCGATTCCAAAGAGTATCCAGCCGACAACGACCCTCATCCAACGGCTCTCCTTGCCAAGAACACGCCAGGCACCGCTCGCTTCGCCGTACAGGATAGACGGCCTGGAGGCGTTGTGCTCAAGGCCGTGCCTCCGCGTTACGGATCGTTTCAGGGTCCTGCGAACGGCTGGCCAGCGGTTGCGCCGCGCGATCTCCGCCGGCACCGCCGCACATCAATCTGGATGCGGCAAATGCAGTAAGCGGTATGGTCAAGACCAGCCCCAGGCTTCCCGTCAGAGTAGCCGCTACCTCAGTAGCGACGAGATCGAGGTTGAGCAGTTTGATCGAAGGAATCTGGCAAGCCAGCAACAAAAGCGGCAGGGCGCTCCCTGCATAAGCCAGCACCAGCGTGTTGGTCATAGTGCCCATGATGTCGCGTCCGACGTTCATGCCCGATTCGTATAGCTGCCGCGCCGTCAACTTCCTGTCGGCGCGGCTGACTTCCCACACGGCCGAGGCTATAGATATGCCTACATCCATGATCACGCCCAGTGCCCCGATCAGCATGCCGGCGGCCAGCAGTCCCGTGTAGAAGTGCGCGGGCTGCGGCAAGACAGAGCCGCGCAGGATCTGCGCCTCCTCGGACGACAAGCCTGTAAGGTGTGCCGTCCCGATCACTATCTGAGCGGAGACGCCCGCGGCGATGATACCGCCTATGGTGCCGAGGATCGCCGCCAGCGATTTGCGCGAGCATCCGGCCACCAGAGACATGCTTGCCGCCACCGCCACAAGGCAAATGAATACCGCGGTCACCAGGGGGTTGAAGCCCTGCATGCTGAGCGGCAGCAGCACGAAGCAGATGAGCGCACCACAGAGCAGGAGCCCGACCAGGGCCTTTAGACCCTGCCTGCCTCCGAAAACGAGAAATGCCGTCAGGAAGATAACCAGCAACCAGCCGAGCACCGGAGCCCGGTGATGGTCGGCGATGTTGAACTCCGGTGTCTGCCCGTTCTCGGTCGTCACGGCGAGAATGACCTCATCGCCGGGGCGGACTGTTACGTTGTAAGCCGGATTGTCCGTGATCTCGTTGGGGACAACGATCGTAGAGCCGCTGCGGGGACCTTCGCGCACCTCGACCTCGACCAGTTGCCGGCGGCTCACCATGCCCGTCTTGCTCAAGAGATTGCGATCGACGGTTCCGGCGGTGACCGCCTTCACCCTGCCCACAACGAAGCTCTCCTCGATTGCAGGCTGGCTGCCGGTCTCACCGGTGGCGGCGGGGGCGCCCAGTGCTGCACCGCTTGAGGAACCGCCCAGAACCGGCCAGATTGCCGCAAGTACAAGGGCGGCGACGAGCACCGAAGGGCGCCACAGGCTGGCGCTGCCACGAGTGTATTTAGCTGTCGTGTTCCGGTTCGGCATCGGCTTGCTGGCGCAGGTCCAGGCTGAGCTGCAAGGACGAAACGCTCCTCCCCAGGTGCAGATAAGCCCTCGGCGTCGCCACGCGCCCCCGGGGCGTTCTTTGTATGAGCCCTTGCTGAATCAAGAATGGCTCGTAGACATCCTCAAGCGTGTCGCTGTCCTCGCCCAACGTGGCGGCAATCGTTTCTATGCCCACCGGCCCGCCGCCGTAGTTGTCTATCAGTATCTCCAGCAGCCGGCGGTCGGTGGGATCCAGACCGGACGAGTCGACCTGATAGGTTTCCATTGCTTCTGCCGCCATGGCCCCGTCTACTCTTGCGCTGTCCTTGTACTGCGCGTAATCTCTGACAAGGCGCACCAGACGGTTGACTATGCGCGGCGTTCCTCGGCCGCGCGCAGAGATCACCTCGACCGCCGCCTCCTCGACCTCGATCCCGAGAATGGCAGCAGTGCGGCGCACGATCGTCGACAGTTCCGAGCGCTCGTAGTACTCGAGACGCAAGACAAATCCAAAACGATCGCGCAGGGCATTGGAGATCATCCCGGCCTTGGTGGTGGCACCGATCAATGTGAATCTGGGCAGGGGCAGGCGCATGGTGCGGGTGGCCTGCCCTTTGCCTGAGGTAAGGTCGATTACGAAGTCCTCGATCGCCGGATAGAGCAATTCTTCAGCGATTCTGCTCAGCCGGTGGATCTCGTCGATGAACAGCACATCTCCTTCCTCCAGCTGATGGACCAGCCCGATGATGTCGCGCGGCCGCTCCAGGCTCGGTCCGGTCGTCATGTGAATCCTCGAGCCCATTTCATTGGCAATCACGTGCGCAAGCGTGGTCTTCCCGAGCCCCGGCGGCCCGTAGAAGAGCACATGATCCAGCGCCTCCCCGCGCTTTTTGGCTGCATCTATTGACATCCCGAGCACTGTCTTGAGCCTGGACTGCCCGACGTATTCGGCAAGCCGCCTGGGGCGCAGCGAGACATCCAGCTTCTGGTCGGCCAGCGATTCGGCAGCCGACAGCACCTGGCTGCGCCTGGGGTGCTCCCGCCTGCCGCCGTCACCGGGCTCGCCGACGCGCCGCTGGCTGCCAGTTCGCTGAGGGTCGCCCGGGGTGCTGGGAATGATGGCCATCGCCCTATTATTGCAAGAAGATTGTGCTACGGATAGGCAGGAAGCTTATATTGTGCTGAAAAGGCAAACTCTAGAAAAGTCAACAGGTAACCGGGGAAGCGCTAAGATCAAATGGTATAAAATTCGCCCGGCGGCAGCCTGCGGTTGGAACATTGGGCTTAAAGGGTCAGCCAGGTGCCGGGGGTCCCGGACAAGGGATTCGATACAAACCCATGGAACCCGATACCACGGAAAAACACAATCCGGATCCACCGCATCCGAGCGGAATTTTTATCTGGTGGCTTCTGGTGGCCCTGGCTGGCTTCATCGGCCTGGTCCTGGCCCTGGGGGCCCCGCACATTTTCGGGCAGCCCATCCGAGCCGGCGAGGTGGCCGAGCGCGACCTCGTTTGCCCGGTGTCGACCACAATCACGGACGAGGCGCAAACTCGCCTTGCTCAGCAGAAAGCCCGCCAGGCCGTTTTGCCTGTCTTCAAGCACGATCACGAAGTCGATCGCCTGATTGTCAGCCGGCTTAAAGAGAAGCTGGAATCGGTCCGGAGCCTGCAGGTCGAAGTCGGTGTGCCGTTGCCGTCGCGCCTCGGGTTGACGCCTCGCGAGCAGGCTTATCTCATCGAGTGCCCGGAGGAGGTCTGGAAGAGGTTGCTGGCAGATGGTCAGCGCGCCAGGACAACCATGGCTGCAGCCGATCCCAGGCAGGTCAGCCCCGGCCAGCAAGCGGTGCGTCCGGCAATTGAAGCCATTCTGCATCCAAAGCTGGAGACACTCCTCCATCCGCCGGCGCCTCAGCCACATGCACGCCAGAAGAGGGGTCCGGCGCCAGAACCGCCGCGAGCGGACCCGCTGGCTCCCATTGCGAGAGCCAGGCAGTCCTACCAGCCTTTGAACGCCTCCAGCCCCGTACCGCATGAAGTCTTGACCCTGGCTTGTTCCGTCGAGCAGGCGGATTGGCCGGAAGTCAGCGCCACCATGGAAAGAGCAACGCGCAGGTTGCTTCAGCTCGGGCCGCTATTTCCCGGGATGGACCGCAGCGACTGGGAGCAGACGGTTATCGAGTTCTTGCCCGAGCGGTGGAACGAGCGAGTGCGCCTGACCGGAGCCCGGGTAATCGCCTCCGTGCTGGAGCCGAACGCGGTAATCGACCAGGAAGCAACACGCCGCAAGGCCGACGCGGCTGCCGCTGCCATCGCCCCCATAAAGAGAACGGTCAAGGCAGGCGACGTACTCGTTCGCCGCGGCACCATCATCTCAGCCGACCAGGTATCGCTTCTTGCTTCTCTTGGAATAACGCACACAAGCAACTGGCCGATGGTCATCAGCCTCAGCCTGTCGCTGCTGGCGGCTTTTGCGCTGGTCGGCGTCTTTCTCTACACCTACGAGCCGAAGCACCTCTTCTCGCCTGCCTCCATCGGACTTATGTGCACGGTCTGCGTAGTGACCTGCGGCATCGCGGCCTTTGCCGGGCACCAGTATCCGCAGTTCGTACCTGTGCCGGCCGCAGCTCTTGTGCTTACGATCTTTTTCGGCACGCGGGTTGCCCTGGTCATGACCGTGCTAATCATGATTTTTCTGGGCACGGACGGGCTGATAGAAACCAACCACCTGATAGCCTTGGGCACGGCCGCCTGCGCAGCCGTTGGTGCCAACATCAAGCAGCGCCGGCAGCTCATGATCAGAGGGTTTCTCATAGGAGTGCTGCAGGTGGCCGGTTATACCGCCGCCATCATCCTCACGCAGTCCGGAAGCTCGGCGGCCGAACTGGGCGGGGAGATGGCCCTGCAGTTCCTGGGCGGGCTGTCATCCTGCATAGTGGCGGTGGGCAGCCTGCCCTTCCTCGAGAACATATTCGGCATGGTAACGCCGTTCCGCCTGGCCGAGCTCACGGACGCCACTCAACCGCTCTTGCGGCGCCTGGAGGAGAACGCCCCGGGCACCTACCAGCACAGCCTGGCGGTCGCCAACCTGGCCGAGGCAGGCGCCCGGGCGATTGGCGCCGATGTGAATCTGGTGCGCGCCGGCGCCCTCTATCACGACATCGGCAAGATGGTTCGTCCCAAGTACTTCATCGAGAACCAGCTCGGGGACCGAAATCCTCACGACGCCATGAGCCCGGAGGAGAGCCGTGATCGGGTGCTGGCCCATGTCACCGACGGACTGGCGCTGGCCCGCAAGTACGACCTGCCCAAAGCCGTTCAGGATTTCATACCGCAACACCAGGGTACGACGCTCATGGCGTACTTCTATCACAAGGCCTGCCTGCGCGATGGCGCGGACAAGGTCGATGCCAACTTCTACCGTTACCCGGGGCCCAAGCCGCAGTCGCGAGAGGCAGCCATCGTCATGCTTGCCGACGTCTCGGAAGCCGTGACGCACAGCCTCAAAGACCCGTCACAAGACGAGATTGAGCAGGCGATTGGCACGGTCTTTAAGGCCCGGTGGGACGACGGCCAGTTTACTGAAGCCGGGCTCACGGCAGGCGAGCTTGAACGGGTCAAGAAAGCCTTCGTCAGGGTCTGGCGCACGCTCCATCACGAACGGCTCAAATACCCGTCGACAACCACCGGCAGGATGCCGGTTCCTCCCGAGCCGCCGGCGACGACCTCCCTTACGTGAGCGCAGCGGAATCCGGTCCGTGCTCGTGCCGGCGGCGGTAGAAGCTGACGCACGTCTGGCCGTATTCGCGCCGGTCGTACAAATAGAGCCCCGCTTCCTCGTAAGACAGATCGGCGCCCCGAGCGTGTTCCACGGCAAGCACGCCGTCGGGGGCCAGCAGGTGGTTTCTTGCGACCTCGCGCACAATAGTCAGGGCAAGTCGGCTCTTGTAAGGCGGATCGGCAAAGACGATGTCGAATCGATCGGGCTCGAGCGCAGGCATGACTTTTCTTACATCGCCGCAGATAACCTCGGCCTCATAACCGAGCCGCTGCAAGTTTTGCTCGATCGATCTCGCCAGCCTCCGGCTCTCCTCGACAAATATCACCTCGGAAGCGCCGCGACTGAGGGCCTCTATGCCCATGAGCCCCGTTCCGGCGCACAGATCAAGGACGCGGGCAGCGCGAATTCTGCTGCTGAGAATGTTAAAGAAAGCCTGCCGGATCTTGGAGGCGGTCGGGCGCGCCTCCAATCCCTGCGGGCCGGAGATGATGCGACCTCTGGATGCTCCACCGGTGATTCTCATCGTTCAACGCAAAGCAAGCTGCCGGGCGGCTTTCCGGAAACAGCCGTCCCACCGGAGGCCAGACCCTGCGAGCCGGACGGCAAAAACGCCATGGTAACATGAGAAGCTGTTACATCCGCAATTCTCCATCATTTTCGCAAATGAGCGCACGACGCCTGGCAAGAGAACTGGCAGTAATTGTTTTGCCCCAGCTGCCCCGGAGCAAATCTTCCCTGGAAAAGGGCGAGCTGGACGCAATTGCAGCCCGTGCCGTGCAGATGCTCGTCGACTACGCACGGCAGTGCCTTGCCGATGCGGACTCGCTGCGCGTCCGGGCTGCCGGGCAGCTGCTGGACATTGAAATGGAGCACCCGAACAATGCGGAAAACATCGAGTCGCTGGTTGCCGTTCCCGTCACCACAGGGGAGCTGCGCGAGCAGCTCGCACTCATAGAAAGAGCACTGCATCTGGCATCAGAGGCTCTGGACATTCCCGAGGTCTCACTGCTTCTGGGCGGCGTCAAGCGCGTCAAGTGCAGCAATTGCTCGCATGTCACCGAGCACATCACCGAGATGCAGCAGGAGTCGGAGGCTGTCGAGTTCTTCCGCAGGCTGGTCAGCACTTACGTAGAAAACAAGGATAAAGTGACCGAGCTCATCAAGCGGGCCAGAGCCAAGTGGAAGATCGAGCGCATGGTCAGCATCGATCGGGACATCCTGCGGTTGGCCTGCACTGAAGCGCTGTTCTTCGCGGATGTGCCGATCAACGTTGCGATCAATGAGGCGGTCGAGCTCGCGCACCGGTTTGCCGATGAAAAAGCAGTGAAGTTCATCAACGGCGTCCTTGGCGAAATCACCGTCGAGGCCGCGCACTTTAGAAAAACCGGGCGGTTCGTCGAGCCGGCCCCCGAGCAAGAGAGTGAGCCGGCTTCGTCGCCGCCCGAGGCGATCAGTAAGGGAACATGAGCGAACAAGATCAAGGTCAGAAGTCCGGCTGGTGGGGCGCCACGCTATCGAAACTAAAGTCGGCCCTTTCTCGCACGAAGGAGGCGATAGTCGACTCCGTGGTCGATCATCCACCCGCAGACGAAATGGCTCTGGCCGAAGCGACCAGCGGGCTGCCCGCCGCAGCACCGGTGCAGCCGCCACCGCCGGCACCACCACCTGCGCCACCACGGGCGATCGATGACGAGTATCTGGAAGAGCTGGAGGAGAAGCTCATCAAAGCCGACCTCGGTTTGTCGACGGCCGAGCTACTCGTGCGCGACCTGCGCAAGGAGGCACGGACAAAGGGATGGACGTCCCGCGACGTCGAGGACTTTCTCAAGCGCGAGTTCCTCACCATCCTCAAGGCTGCTCCGGACCCGAGTTTGAACATCGCTGCGGACCGGCTTTCGATAGTGCTTATTGTCGGGGTCAACGGAACCGGTAAGACCACAAGCATAGGCAAGCTCTGCTGGCGTCTCAAGTCCGAGGGCAAGAAGGTGCTGGTGGCAGCCGCGGACACGTTCAGGGCTGCAGCCGAGTCGCAGCTGGAGATCTGGTGCCAGCGAGCAGGCGTTGACATAGTGCGCCTCTCGGATGGGGCTGATCCAGGGGCAGTCGTATTCCAGTCAGTTCAAAAGGCACGCGGCGAAAACTACGATGTTCTCGTGATCGACACGGCCGGCCGCCTGCACAACAAGGCTAATCTGATGGCCGAGCTCAAGAAGGTCCGCGGGGTCATCGACAAACACGCTTCCGGTCTGCCGCTCGAGTCGCTTCTGGTAATCGACGCGTCCACCGGTCAAAACGGCTTGCAGCAAGCGAAAGTTTTCACGGAGATCTGCCCGCTCTCCGGCGTGATCCTGACCAAGCTCGACGGCACCGCCAAAGGCGGCGTCGTCTTCAGCATCTGCCGCGATCTGAAGATACCGGTGAAGCTCATCGGGCTCGGGGAGAAAATCGACGACCTGCGAGAGTTCGAGCCGGAGATGTTCGTCGAGGCGTTATTCTGAAGCTGACGCCGCACCGCAATCGAGATTACACTGGACGGAGCGCTCGTCAGTGTTGGACATCAAATCAGTTCTGCCAAGCCAGATTTCACAGTTGCGGCAATCGCCGAAAGCAGTCCGGCTTATCTGGACAGCCGTCCTGTCATTTCTGTGTTTCTGGAACATCCTGGCCTTCTATATCGTTGTCTTCGAACCGTTGCAACATGTACAGACGTTCGCCTACCGTGACGAGTCCGGTCTGGCACGCGTGAGCGATTTCGTGCAGTTTTACAGCGCCGGAGCCATGATTGTCTGCGGAGATCGGTTCAGGGTCTACGACCCGCAAGTGCAGATGAAGTACATCAGCCAGCTGATAGAGCCGCTCACGATCGACCGTGCCTTCTATTTCCAGGACGTGCCTTTCATCTTTCCTGTCATGGCTCCCTTGGCCCTGCTTCCGCTTAAATTTGCGTACGTCCTCTGGTGCCTTTTATCCGTTGCCTTCGGGTCGACGTGCATGGCCGTGTTTCTTAAGAGATGGGCCCGGTGGGAATGCCGGTATATAGCCCTGTTTCTGCTCATGGTGGCATGCTCTCTGCCCAGCATGCTCGTTGTGCGTCTGGGACA
>DATNRD010000702.1:0-5454 GCA_036703665.1 Candidatus Obscuribacterales bacterium | reverse complement strand
AAATGCCGCTTGACCATGCTTGTCGGGCAGCCTCCATAGGGACTGAGAGCCCCGTCGAAGAGATCCCGACCGGCGAAGCGGACCGATTCGATCACCCCAGGCACGGCACAGCTTGCTCTTACGGCAAGCCCGACCGGCGCCGGCGTGCTCGATATCCGCCGCCTGCGGCCGCCGTGATACTCGAAGACACCATCGGCAGTGAACAGCAACATGGAGTTGCCGGCCACGGCCATGGTCCAGTAGTTCGCCGGCCACTCAGGCACGAACCGCTCGAGCAAACTACCCAGGCAGCGCGAGTCCACGATTCCATCGCGGAGGCGCTTGCCCCTGTGCAGACCAGGCCTGAGTCGCGTCTTGAGCACATTGGAGAAGCTGTCGGTCTTAACCAGCAGCTGGGAGAAATCGATGTCGATTGCGTTGGCTACGATCATCGCAGGATCGACGCCCGCCGCCAGCAAGAGCGAAGGAATGGATCCACCGCTCACGCCGCCGATCGTCTGCCAGTCGTCGACACCGGCGAAGTCGAAGGCAAGAATTGCTCCGGCTCCGCCCAAATACGCCTTCGTGCCGCCGCTGCCGCACACCAGGTGCTTGCCTGATGGGGCTTCAGCGGCAGAGGCGCGTGAATGCTTGCGCATTGTGCGCTCCTTTCGTAAAGCCGTGCAGCGCGCGGCTCGGGTTCAGGTTGCAAGCTTGAACCGCACGGGGCGGAGCGTGGCGGCGCTCCGTGCGGTAGCTTGATCAGGTGGACTTTCCCGTCACAGGAGAAGACCGCTCCGCGCCAGGGCGCGGCGGGGCGCGCCCCTACAGCTTCGTTGAGGACGAGTCGTACCCTTGACGAAGCGTGTAGGGGTCGGCCCTGCTCGACCCGTTAGCGCGTTGCCGGCGTCGCCGGCGGTGCTAGCGGAATTTCCGCTAACTCAGCTTGACCGCCGGGTGCTCTGCGCCAAGCCCATAGGAGATCGTGTGGATCTCGTGAAGGGCCTTATCCACCTTGTTCTTGCTCAACCGAACTTCACCGAGCTCCAGCCACATCAGCTCGAACTCGAGCAGCTCGGTCTTGTTGGTCAGGTCAGGCGAGAAGTGGAATCCGGGTCTGGTCTTGGCTCCCAGCCGCTCGTAAAACGCGGCGCGGCGGCGCCTCTCTTCCTGCTGTTCAGCCGTCAGCCCGGCCTGCTTGCGGCTCTCGATCTCGAGAAAGAGCGCGGTCGCCTGCGGCAAACGCTCCTTCAGATCGGCAATGAGCTGCTGCATGTGCCAGGTGCCGATTCCCCGCGATCTCTGTTGCGGGTCGGCGGCAAAGTAGGACAGCAGAAGATTGCTGGGGGAAACCAGCTCCACGACCGAGAAGCAGACGGTCTTCCCGCCCACTCTGGTCTCATGAAGCAGCGAGTATCCGCTGGACACGTCTGCGCGGATTTCGCTTACTGAGATTCTCTCGGATTCCGGGAAGGAGCTCTCGTAGATCCTTGCCCAGTGCTTGCCTCTCCCCTTTGTATGTTGAAATGTTGGTGACAAACCAACACACCGCCTTCAGGTCGTGGTTTACAGAGTCGGGCTCAGGCGACAGCGTGGTGGCAAGCACGATCAACATGCCTGCCACCATCACTGTCACTGCCTGCAGTGGCGAGCCGGAGGCAGGGGCGGGTTCACGCCCCACCCCTGGAGGGTGCTGTTACAGCTCGCTGACCACAGGTGCAGCGCCGTCCGAGCCTGCCAGAGGCTCGGGCGCAACTTGACGAACACTCTTATGCTCTCGGCAGCCACATCGATCTTGCGCTTTCCTGCATTCGTCGTGGTTGAGCCTCCCTGGCGCCCGTAGAAATCCGAGTAGTCGTAGCCTGACATGGGCTCCGCCAAGAGCTTGCGCACCGTTCAACCGGCCCCGCAACTCTTGAAAGTTGGCCGCCCCTCCTTAGTTCTAGGCTTTTCCTCGCGCCGATCTGGAATCCTACTTGCGCGCTTCCGGACCCAAACCCTGGAACCTACTTCCAGCAAAGCTTTGCGGCTTCGTGAAAGCGCGATGCAACATAATCGGGCACTACAAGACTCATGACTTCCCGTGTGGGCAGCCGCTTTGGGCTTGCGCGCTTGCTGTTGCACTCGCGCCCGCGCGCCTTCTTATTTCAATTTCCGCTTGAGGTCAGCAACGGCCTCTTCAAGAATGGTCACTCGCTGCACCAAATCTGGTGCCTTTTGTTGGGCAGTATTCAGCATTAACCGTTCTTGAACCCACTGGCGCAAGAGGGCCCCGACCGGCACCTTTTGTTCATCGGCGGCCTGAAGAACCGCCTCTACAGTCTCAGGGTCGGCGCGGAATTGCAGCAAGCCGCGCTCAATTACTCGCTGTCTGGCATCAGCTTTCAGGACCTTGTGAGCCCGGTTCAGTTCCTCTGCGTTTAACTTAGCCATTGTCCCAGTCCTCTTCAAACAACTTTCGATACTCCGGTGACACGCTCTGCGCATGGAATACGTAGACAGAATCAGCGCTCAGATAGCGCAAGCCAATTTCCAGAAGCGCTCAGTGAAGGTGTACCCAACAGGCATTTCGCACGTATCAACCGGGTCCTCTACCGGAAAGAAGCTCACCATCGAGCCTTGCAGGACTTCATCAATCATCTCGGCTGTTACCCCGTGACGGTTCAAGCTCTCCCGGTTGTAGCCGACGATTTGCATTGAGCAGTCCGTGCGTAGTACAAACTGTACTACATATTTGTACTATCGGCAAGCTACCTGTGGAAGACCGAACATGCCACGCAGAGCAGTGATTGATCGGGAGGAACTGTTCAAGACAGCCAACGCCCTGGCAACGGAAGGCAAGGACGTCACTGCCCTGGCGTTGTTAAACGCCTTAGGCGGCGGCCGCCTCACCACGATTTATAAATACCTGGCCGAGTGGGAAGCCAGCCAACCGAAGACTACGCAGGCGGCCGGTAGCGCCGAGATCCCGGAGCCGGTTCAAGCCGCTTTCGCCAGTGCCTGGCGCGCGGCGGCCACAGAAGCGGCCAAGGAGACTACAGCGGTCAAGGAGAAGGCCGCCGAGGAAGTAAATGCCGCTCAGAAGAAATTCGAGGAGGCGCTCGAGGGCATCCAGAAACTGGAGGTGCAGTCCGAGCAAGACTCAGCCCAGATCGAAGCACTCAAGGCCGCGGTCTCGGAGCTGGAGGAGCAGTTGTCCCAGGCAAGGCGTGAAGCAGCCGGCCTGAGGGCAGCCGCCAACGAGCTGCGCAACCAGGTGCAGTCGCAACAGGCGGAGCTGGAGCGCCTGCACAAGACGATCGAGGAGGAGCGCAAAAAGTACAAAAAGCGCCGTGTCTGCCGGACGCGTTGGGCGGATGGCAAAAAGTACAAAAAGCGCTGTGTCTCCCGGACGCGTTGGGCGGATCGGCTTCGGGAGGCTCAGGTCCCACCTTTGTTCTTAAAACGCGAAAGCCCTTTTGTCATCCTGGCATGCGGCCTAATTGAGCACCCCACACCGGAAGGCAGATCCAACCGCGCTCGGTCCGGCCGGCTCCGCTACGCCACCCGGCTCAGCCGGTCTGGCAACCGATCCGGGGCCAGATTAACGGAACCCGCTTCACTCCCGTCAGGCACTGCCAAGGTGGCAGCTCGAGCCCGCGGGCAGCTTGCCAGCCGCCCCTACCACACTCTCGATCTTTACCGATTGTGGTACGGGTGCATGGAAATGCGCCCGTCACTCCGCTTGTCAAACAAACCAGCGGGCACCGCAGGCAACAGCTACATCCGAGCGAACCGCAGGCGTGACGCTCTGTCACGTCGGGCAAGCAGCGGAAACGGTTGAGCCAACTGAAGCAACACATTGGCGTGAAGCGGAAAAGCGAACCTGTTCCCGGTAACCTGCGCGATTGGAGCAGGGCAGGGAACGGGTTCGGCACCATGACCCGCAAATGTCCCGTTCCCGCCAGGGGCTTTGACACTCGAGGGGGGTCCTGAGACCGCTCCAGCCCTAAGGCGTACCCGGCATCAGCAGGAAACCACCAGACGAGCTGGTTTCCCCCAAGGCTGAGTACCGACTCCAGGAGCCGGAGCGTGGTGCAGGTGTTGCGGTGGTGCCTATTCAGTTGTGTGGTGCTTATTCGGTTTTGACCGCGGTGCTGCTGTTGGAGCCGCCAGGGCTCCCCGTCGAAGCCGCGGGGCTTCCTCGTACTGCTTGCTGCCTGATGCTGACTTGCTTTTGGGCCGAGGCGTTCCTGAACAGTGCGTGAGGATGAGATATTGCCTGCACCGTACATGAACAGCAGGCGCTCTGGCAATACTCTTTTCCAGCCCTGCACTGCGCATGGCGAGCCTGACAACAATCGGCCGCCAGGCAATAGAACTGGCTCACATTGCCAGCATTGGTTGAAGATCCTGCGACCACTTTCGGGGTGGACTCCGGTGCCCATACAAACAACCCAAAGGACCTTTCCTTGGCAACCGCTCGCGCAGCTTGCACAAGCAAGCGAGAACGCCTTTGCAAGATCTCATTTGAACGAAGTCCTTCTAGCCGGGACCTTGAGCGTTCCTCCGGAATGCTTGCAGCTACAAGACCTCAACTTGATTGTCTTATGGCCGTCAACAGATTCCCAGCGTTGTTCACCCGGACGCCAGCTACCACGCCGCCTCACCTGCTGGAAGCGGCTTTGGCCGCAAGGTGAGCCAATCTCAGCGGCTCAGGAATGCGCGTTCGCGAAACCTCTAGCACGATGTTCACGGCGCCTTCCACATCGCATTTGTGCCCAGGAGACACCCAGACAGGCGCGACACCGGTGCGGGTTCTCACCGTTGCTCCCAACAGCCGCCCGTCGAGAAAGACTGGAGACCAGTCTCCTCGCTGCTCACCGGGCTCGGACCACTCGGAACGCCAGGGGGTTTTGGCGCAGCCGACCGTGCAGCGGTCGAACATGAGACCGATTACACAGGCCAGGCCGCAGAGCCTCGGATGCAGCAGCCCGTGCCCATCCACGAGTATGCAGTCGGCATCGTTGGTGAGCATCTCCAATGCGCGAGCCGCTGCCGGGCACTCACGCCAGGAAAGAAAGCCCGGCACGTAGGGAAACTCAACTTCCAGCGGCCCTGTGACAGCCGTTTCGATGACTTTGCCGAACGTATCCATCAACACGGCAGCACCCCAGGTCCGCCCGGATCGATAACTTGCATCCACACCGGCGATTTTCGCCACTCGCGCATTCGGCTCGAGCCGCACTTCGCTCGCCAGCCGTTCCTGAATCTCAGCCGCCTCCGCGAAGGCAGATACATCAGGCAGGGTAAAGCGTGCCTTCATGCCCGGTCTACTCGTCAGCCAGACACTCGTCATTAGAATCGTAGCGGAATTGGTACATGTTCAGTGAAGTGCGTCGGCGAATTCCCTGGGCGCGGGCGTCCCACCCGCCCCGCGCGCGAGCGCGCTAAGTAGGCGCGATGCGCGAAGCGCATCGGCTGTGCTGAACGCAG